>DAIDBG010000027.1 GCA_027310225.1 bacterium
GTCCTACGCCAACTGGGACGAAGAAAAAGAGCAGCCCAGGTTCATGTTCGATCCGGCAAAAACCGGGGGCCGCGCCGCGCTGAAGTGGGACGATGTGACGCAGCGCAAGCTCGGTTTCGACGATCCCTACTACCTGCGTGAGGACCAGGCCAAGCCCTACGATCCGGGCTATGCCTGGAAGGAAGGCGACGTCCTGCCGCGCCGCGTCCTGCGCCGGGGCGAAGGCTCGGCCGCGGATATTTCGGTGGTCGGCAAGGCGCGCTGGAAGGACGGCTTCTGGGACGTGACGCTCGCGCGCGCGATGGACACCGGCAATCCGCAGGACGATAAGATCTTCCATGACCACCACGAGTACACGGTGGCCTTCGCGGTGCATCGGGACGCGCTGGGCGGCCGCTGGCATTACGTGTCGCTGCCGCTCAAGCTGGGGCTCAACCACGAGACCGAGCTCGCGGCGGTGCAGTTCGAGGGCGAGACGCCGAAGTGGGACCAGCCGTGGCTGGATGTCAAGCTGTTCTACCCCGGGCAGGTGAGCTGGCCGCTGCTCAACAGCCGCAGGCACGCCGGCGCCGAGAAGATCAGGCAGGGCGTGCCGGTGAAGTTCCGGCACAACGAGGCGCAGCTTGCGTACTACGGCGTCGAGATGGAATTCATCAACGAGATCCGGGCGCAGTGGCTCTACACGCTGGCTGCGGGCATCCTGCTGATCATCGGCTTCGGATACGCCGTGATGAGGCTGCTCCCGGGAAAAGAGGACTGACATGGCCCCCTATCACGTAATGCTGGTGCACTTCCCGATCGCGCTGTGGACGACCGCAGCGCTCATCATCATCCTGCGCGCCTTCTCCGACGGAGCCCTCGCGCGGAGGGCGGATGGCGCGCTGACCCTGCTGCTGTTCCTCGGCGCCCTCAGCGGTGCGGCCGCGTTCACGGCGGGCCTGCTGATCTGGCCGCTCGAGGCGGTGGCGAGCTCTCCGCTCGCGCGCAACCACGTGATCTTCGCGAGCTGGTCGCTCACCTACTGGACCCTGCTGTGGCTGCTGCGCTGGCGCGGCGGCGAGCGGGTCTGGATAGGCCTGCGGCGCTGGGTGATGGTGGGCCTCGCAGCGCTGGGCTTCGGCCTGCAAACGATCACCGGCACCCTCGGCGGCAGCCTCGCCGGCACCCCGTCCGCGGTCACCGCGATCGTACGCCGCGTGGTGTGGGAGGTTTACACCACCTTCTACCTGCCGAACTGGCTCCTGATCCTGCTCGTCGTCGCCGCAGCCCTGATGATCGCCATCGGTTTCGTCGGCAAACGCGCGCCGGCCCGGCAGCCCCGGTGACTGACACGACGTCGCGGCGGAAAGAGCGGTAACTGAAGATTGAGGCACGTGTCACGCATGCCATTGCCATTTACGGAGAAACCATGAGACCCGCATCACGAATGAAATCATTAGTCAGGTCGTTCCCCTTGATTGCCCTGCTGCCGACCGCCGCCTGGGCTCTCCAGCCGCTCGTGACCGACGAGACCGACACGCAAGGCGCGGGCGGCAACCAGATCGAGGTGGCCTACAGCCGGACGGTCAGCAAGCTGGCCGGCATGAAGGAAGTCGAAAACGAGGTGCCGCTGGTCTATACGCGCGGCATCACCGAGACGCTCGATCTTTTTGCCGAGATCGGCTACCAGAGAATCGTGCCGCCCGCCCCGGAGGCAACGGAGCGCGGCTGGAGCAACACGGCCGTCGGTGCCAAATGGCGCTTCTATGACAACGAGGAGAGCAAATTGAGCTTCGCCGTGAAGCCGGAAGTCCGGTTTCCGGTCTCGAAGGAAAAGGAGGCGCGGGGACTCGGCACGGCACGGACTTCATACGGCATCGGCCTGCTGATGACGCAGGAAACCGGTTTCGGCGAGGTGTTCGCCAACCTGGCGGCCGAGCGGGTGAATTACTCCGACGATGCGCTCAACTCCGCCGAGCGGCGCACCCTCTATCGGCTGTCGGTGGCGCCGGTGTGGAAGGTCGCCGAGGGCTGGAAGCTTGCGCTCGATGCCGGGCTCACGACCAACCCGGACCGGACCGCCAGAGCGCGCATGGGCTATATTGAGCCGGCCGCCATCTACTCACCCAGCAAGGACCTCGAGCTCGCCCTCGGCATCGTGCGTAACGTCAGCGACGGCGATGTCCGCACGACGCAGGTGATAGCCGGCCTGACCTGGCGCTTCCGCTAGAAGCCTGCCTGCCGGACCCGGCATCCCGGCAGGCTGCTGAATAAAAACCGCCTGAAGATGCCCTGCCGGGGATTTTCCCGGGGAAGCCTGGCGGTGAAGCGCGTTCCGGCTTTATGATGACCGGCCGTGAATCTCCATCGCATGCTTCTGCAACGCGCCACGGATGGCAGACCGCTGCGCGTGCTGCTCATCGGCGCCGGCAAGTTCGGCTCGATGTTCCTCGCGCAGGCGCGGCGCACGCCGGGCCTTCACGTCGTCGCTGTCGCCGACCTCTCGCCCCAGCGCGCCCGCGATAGCCTCGCCCGCACCGGCTGGCCGGCGGAGCAATATGCGCCGCGCGCTCTCGAGGAGGCCTGCAAGCATGGCACCACCTTCGTCACCGATGACGCGCCTGGAATCATCGAGCGCGGCGCATTGGAGATCGTGATTGATGCCACCGGCAGCCCCGCCGCCGGCATCCGCCATGCGCTCGCCTGCTGCGAACACGGCAAGCACATCGTGATTGTGAACGTGGAAGCGGATTGCCTGGCGGGGCC
>DAIDBG010000034.1 GCA_027310225.1 bacterium
AGGTGATTCCGGCTACCTGCGTACGGTGGCCCCTGCGCGCGGGATCGGGTTATTCTGACGCCGTGATCGTAACCCGACACTTGCTCATCGTCGGCCGCGTGCAGGGTGTGGGCTTTCGCTTCTACACGGAGCGCAAGGCGCGCGAACTCGGCCTGACCGGCTGGGTGCGCAACCGCCGCGACGGCAGCGTGGAAGCGGTGGTCCAGGGCGCTCCGGAAGCGGTGGAAACGATGACCGCGTGGGCGCGACGCGGCCCGCCGAGCGCGGTGGTCGCGGAGGTCAGGGTGAGCGAGGCGAGCGGGGAGTTTACGGAGTTCGAAGTCCGCCCGAGCGCGTAAAAGCTTCACCACGGAGGACACCGAGGACACGGAGGAAAAGCAAGATCGAACCGCCGAGACGCCGAGAAATTCAAAATTAGAATCGCTTAACGTCCACGCCCGCCGGGGTGCCGCTCTTTGGCGCGTCCGGCGGAGCGCCGTGTCGGGCGACAGCTATACCAGGGTTGTGCCTTGAGCCAAACCGGGTCGCGCCAGTTCATTGATTCTCTGCAATGTCGCGCTGGTCAGCTTGATTGCCGATGCCTTGGCGTTCTCCTGGACTCGTTCCGGGCGGCGGGTGCCCGGGATTGGAACGATGTCTTGTGATCGGGTGGACCGCATGCGCCTGCCTGACCTGCCGGGCGGTGATATTGCTCAGCCCCAGATAGCGCACCTTTCCCGCGCGAACGGCATCTGCCATCGCCCCTACAGTTTGCTCAATCGGCGTGTCGGGATCGGCGTAATGCGCATACCAGAGGTCGATAACATCTACCCCCATGCGCCTGAGGCTGCCATCGAGTGCCTTGCGGACATATTCGGGCTTGCCGTTGATCTTGAGAGAGAACCCCCAGCCTGTCGGGAGGTCTGTGCCGGTCTCCCCTTCGTCAAAGACAATGCCGAACTTTGTTGCAAGGAACGCCTCATTGCGCCGGTTCTTGATCGCACGCCCGACGAGAGCTTCGTTGTGACCGTTACCGTAGGCATCGGCGGAGTCAATCATGGTCATACCGACATCAAGAGCGCGGCGGATGGTCTGCACTGCCTGATCATCGTTGGAGGCCCCGTAATAGCCTTCAAGCACCATGGCACCGTATCCCAGGCACCCGACGGCAGGCCCCTCTTTTCCCAGATTTCGCTTCTCAATCACGACTATGCCGGTGGCAACCTCTGCAAGACATTTCCCCGGACTGGAGCGGAAAGGAATGTTCGCTTCAGGAGACCGGGCGAGAACGTTTCCTTGCGGTTCCATGGCAGGAGCGAGACCATCCGGGCCATCGCGCAGTAGCCAAACAGAACCTGTGCCCAGGTTCCTATCGTCGGAATCCAGTAAATCAACTGGAGATACTCGGGCAACGCGATAAGGAGCAGTAACAAATATCCGAGTCGTACCTGGATTGGGAACGCGGTAATGCTGTGTTCACGAATTGTGAAGTGTATGAGCTGAAACACTGTCAGGCCAATTGCGATCAGGCATCCCGTCGGCCACCCAGACACACCGGCGGTCAGAAATCCAACCGTAACCAACCAGTACCACCAACTCAAGGCACGATACTCGATCATGAACATGGGTGATCTCCTTGGCGTGCTTGGCGGTTTAATTATCGCTCTGGTTTTCTTGGCGGCCTTGGCGGTTCGATAATTGTCTTGTCTTCCTCCGCGTCCTCGGCGTCCTCCGCGGTGAGAGGTTTCACATAAGCGCTGCCAGCCCCGCCGGCGCGGGCGTGCGCAGCAGCAGGTTCCGCATCTCCCACGCCTGCTCCGGGTCCATCTTCTCGAAGTACTGCACGTCCCCGGCCACCAGCGCGGCGACCGCAACGCCGTCGCGGTAGAGCACGCGGTTGCCGTAGAGCGCCGGCACTTTCGCTCCCGGCACCAGCACGCCGACGAGATTGAGCGGATCGGCCCCGTTCACCACGGTGGGCCGGCCGCTCTTCTCCTCGTTGCGCACGCTGCGCAGCACCCCCACCGCCTCGGGCAGCGCGAACTGCTCGCCGGAGAAGCCGGCGACGAAGCGCCCGTCGCGGATCTCGCCGCGCGCCTCCAGCCGCCGGCAGGCCATCAGCAGGTCGCGCCACGGCGGCAGCCACTCCGCCTCGCGCGCGAGCAGCCGCCAGAACACCACGCCGTAGCGGCGCAGCAGCGTGCGCGCGATCTACTCCACCGTCTCGCGCGGCAGCGCGCCCTCCGCGGCCGGCCCGCGGCGGATCAGCGCCCAGCGCCCGGCGTCCTCGACACCGAAGAGCGCCGTGCGGCGCCGCCGCCCGCCGGCCACCGGTTTGCGCCGGTCCGCCGGCAGCAGCAACGCGCGCAGGCCGCTGAATCCGTCCGAATTGACGAGGCCTGCGGCCACCAGCTCACGCAGCGCGTCCTCCACGAAGGTGCGCGGCGTGTCGAGCCCGCCGGCGACGTCGTCGAAGAACGAGGCGCCGTGGCGCGCGAGGTACTCCGCCACTGCCTGCGCGCGCGAGCTCAGACCGAGGCCGCCGGCGCTCGCCGGCTTCACCAGCGCGGTCCACACCGGCAGGTTCCGGCGCGTGATCAGCGTGACCGGCGTGCTGCGCACGGGGGCAGGCCCTTGCGCGCGCTCGCCGCTCGGGCGCGGCGCATCGAGCCGCGTCCACACCACCCGCCCGGCAAGGCACAGGTCATCCAGCCACGCGGGCTCGTAGCTGGAGACGCGCGCAGGCAGCAGCCCCGTCTCCCAGGCGGCCGCCGCGGCTTCGTAACCCTCGAGCTGCGACACTGCTGCCGCCACGGCATCGGGGCCCTCCATGCGCTCGTCTGCGCTCACGCGCTGCCAGTCGAGCAGGAAACGCATGAAATCGGCGGCGGACACCGGCTCGATCTCCTGGCGCAGGCGCTTCAACGTGTAGCGGTGGATGCGCGCGAGCAGCCTGCGCTCGCACCATTCGTTCGGGGCCGCGCCCGGCGTGAAGCTGCCGCGCATGGCGAAGCCTTCCGCCTCCAGCGCCGCGAGCGCGATGTTCACATCCGCCACGGAAACGCCGATATCCCCGGCCAGCTTCTCGGCGACGACCGGCCCCAGCCCTTCGAGGCGGCCGCGCACGATTTCCACCAGCGCCTCCTCGCGCGTCCAGCGCCTCGCCGCGAACTCGGGCGGCGCGGCGATTTCCGGCACGACGCGCGCGTCCGGATGCACCGCGAGAAATTCCGGCAGCCGTTCCGCCGCGATCCAGCAGCCGCCGCCGTCTGAATCAGGAACGAGCCGCGCCGCGCGCTTCTGGACGCCCAACTCCGCGAGCAGGCCGCTCCAGGCGGGCCGCGCGCTCACCTCTTCCGGCGTGAGTAGCGCGAGCCACACCAGCGCGTCGTGCAGCTCGTCCGCGATATCGGCCTCGGGCCACGCCTCCGCCTTCACGCGCGCGACCGCCTCGGCGTCGAGGCGCCCGATGTCCGCCGCGCTTTCCGGGTCGAGCCAGCGGCGGCTCGCCACCGCCTGCGTGCGGCGCTCTTCGAGCGGCGCGTCGTCGAGGAAAGCGTACGGTCGCGCGGACAGGATCTCCAGCGCGAGCGGCGAGGGCTCGACGAGGTCGCGCGCGGTGACGCTCACCGCCCCGCTCTCCAGCCGCCGCAGCAGGCACTCCAGCCCCTCGACGTCCATCGCCTCGTGCAGGCAGTCCGATACGGTCTGGTTGACCAGCGGGTGATCGGGGACCTCGCGGTCGCCGGCGATGTTCTCCTGGCAGGCGAGCTGGTCGGGGAAGATCGCCGCGATCAGGTCTTCGGCCTCCATGCGCTGCAATTGCGGGGGCACCTTGCTCCCGCCGCGGTAGCGCAGCAGCGCAAGCGCGATCGCCGAGTTCCAGCGCCAGCGCGTCATGAACATGGGCGCGGCGAGCAGGGCCTGCACCAGCACCTCGCGCGCGCTCTTCGAGTGCAGGTACCGCGCCGCCTCTTCCAGCGGGAAGCTGTGGGCGGAGGTGAGCGAGAGGATGATGGCGTCCTCGGTCGCGGCGGCCTGAAGCTCGAAGTTGAACTTGCGGCAGAAGCGCTTGCGCAGCGCGAGCCCCCACGCGCGATTGATGCGGTTGCCGTAGGGCGAGTGGATCACGAGCTGCGCGCCGCCGGTCTCGTCGAAGAAGCGCTCGAACACGAGGCGCTCCTGGGTCGGCAGGAGCCCCAGCACTGCCTTGGCCGAAGCCAGGTAATCCACGGCCTACTGCGCCGCTTCGGGCGCGATGCCGATCTCATCCACCAAATAGCGCAGCGCGGCGCCGCTCCCGTCGAGCTTCGCTTCCAGGTCCGCGCGCACGCGCGACACCGCCGCGGAGACTTCGTCGGTGCGTGCGGGCGCCTCACCCAGCCAGAACGGGATCGTCGGCGGCAGCCCCTCGGCGTCCTCGACCCGCACTCGCCCTGCCTCCACTCGCTGGATACGGTAGGACGTGTTGCCGAGCTGGAAGATGTCCCCCGCCATGCTCTCCACGGCGAAGTCCTCGTTCACCGTGCCGATCACCTGCTCCTGCGGAGCGAGCACCACGCTGTAATCCGCCGTGTCGGGGATCGTGCCGCCGCAAGTGACGGCAGTGAGCCGCAAGCCGTCGCGCGGGCGAAGCTTGCGGTTGACCGCGTCGCGGTGCAGGACCGCCCGGCTGCGGCCGCGGCGCGTTGCGTAGCCCTCGGAGAGCATCTGCACGACCGCGTCGAACCGGCTGCGCGCGAGCCCGCGATAGGGCCCGCGATAGGGCCAGGCTCGGCGCAGGCAGTCGTAGAGCGCGTCCTCGTCCCATTCGCCGCAGGCGACCTCGGCGGCGATCTGCTGCGCGAGCACGTCGAGCGGCTCGACGGGGATGCGCAGCCGGTCGAGCTCGCCGCGCCGCACCGCGTCGAGCAGCGCGATGCACTCGATGAGATCGTCGCGCGAGAGCGGAAAAAGGCGTCCCTTCGGCAGTCCGCCCACCGCGTGGCCGGAGCGGCCCACGCGCTGCAGCAGCGCCGAGATCGCGCGCGGTGTGCCGAGCTGGCACACGAGGTCCACATGGCCGATGTCTATGCCGAGCTCGAGCGAGGAGGTCGCGACCAGCGCCTTCAGCTCGCCGCGCTTCAATCGCTGCTCGGCGTTCAGCCGCTGCTCGCGCGCGAGGCTGCCGTGGTGCGAGGTCACCTCGTTCTGGCCGAGCCGCTCGGTGAGCGCCCGCGCCACGCGCTCGGCGAGGCGCCGGGTGTTGACGAACACCAGCGTGGACCGATGCTCCTTGATGAGTTCCGTCAGGCGGTCGTACACCTGCGTCCACACGTCCGCGGACATCACCGACTCCAGCGGTGACTCGGGCACCTCGAGCGCGAGGTCGCGCTTGCGCGTGTGCCCGGTGTCCACGATCGTGCAGCGCGAGGCCGCTTCGCCGCCGTCGAAGAGGCCCGTGGCAGGCTGGCCGTCGCGCGCGCCTACGAGGAAGCTCGCCACTTCCTCGATCGGCTTCTGGGTGGCGGAGAGCCCGACGCGCACGAGCCGCTCGCCCGCGATGTGCTCCAGGCGTTCCAGCGAGAGCGCGAGGTGCGCGCCGCGCTTGTTGGGCGCGAGCGCGTGGATCTCGTCCACGATCACCGTGCGGGCGGTGGCGAGGGCCTTCCGTCCCGATTCGCTGGTGAGCAGGATGTAGAGCGACTCGGGCGTGGTCACCAGGATGTGCGGCGGCTTGCGCCGCATGCGCTCGCGGTCGGCCTGCGGCGTGTCGCCGGTGCGCACCAGCGTGCGGATGTCCACGTCCGGCAGCCCGAGGGCGGCGAGCTCCTTGCGAATGCCGGCGAGCGGCTCCTCCAGGTTTTTGTGGATATCGTTGGAGAGCGCCTTGAGGGGCGACACGTAGACCACGCTCGTCTCATCCTTGAGCCCACGCTGCACGCCGACGCGCACCAGCGCGTCGATGGCGGCGAGGAAGGCGGCGAGCGTCTTGCCGGAGCCGGTAGGCGCGGCGATGAGGACGTGGCTGCCGGAGCGGATCGCCGGCCAGGCCTCGACCTGCGGCTCGGTCGGGGCGGTGAAGGTGCGGCGGAACCAGTTGGCGACGGCGGGGTGGAACGAATCTAGGACGGTCATGCGTGAAACTTTAACCTCTCAACGCCATGGACGCCAAGGACGCAAGAAAGACAAAAGCGGAACCACAGAGGACACAGAGAACAACAAGAACAATAATTGAACCGCCAAGCACGCCAAGAGAAACGAAAATGAAACCACAGATGAACACAGATAAACATAGATGAAAATACGAACCAACGAACCCCGACCCGCGGATTACGATTCATGCCTCCCACAAGCTCCCCTCCTTGGCGAGGAGGGGTGCCTGCGTAGCAGGCGGGGTGGTGTGAGCCGAATCACGACTCACGAATCACAAATCACGTCTTTCGGTCGGCGCAATCACTTCAGGCGCTGGCGCGCCCGGCGCATGACGTCCTCGCCCGGCAGGGCATTCAGCTTGCCCGCAGTGAAGGCGTCATAGCGGCGTTGGGCTTCCTCGATCCAGAGCTGTTCGGCGTTTGGATCGGTGGAAGAGTCGAGGTCCTCGATCAGGACACGCGCAAGCTCGGCCTTTTCCCTAGCGCTCAACGCGCGGGCCTGCTTTTCGACATCCTTGAATCGAGTAGTCATGGATCAGTAGGTTACGCTCAACCCGCACGCACGGGCAAATTGCGGAATCGGATCGCGTTTCACCACCTCCATGACCCCCACCAGGAGGTGGCCATTGTAGTAACTGTAGCCAAAGGGCTTCGTTGACGAGAGGGGGGGTGCGTCTCTTTTCCTATGTCTTCTGCCGTTCCAGACGCCTCATCAGGTCCTCGGCGGGAACCGGTTTGCCGATGTGATAGCCCTGGAGATAGTCGCACCCCAGGTGCTGCAGGGCCATCTGTATGGGTTCGCTCTCGACGCCCTCCGCGACCACTACGAGATCGAGGTTGTGGGCCAGGTCGATCAGCGAGCGCACGATCTTGGCGTAGTGCGGCACCTCGAGCATGCCCTTCACGAACATGAGGTCAATCTTCAGCTCGTCAAGAGGGAGTTGCGCGAGGTAATACATTGACGAATAGCCCGTGCCGAAGTCGTCGATCGAAAGGCGCACGCCGTGCGCCTTGATCTCGTGCAGCACCTCGTTGGCCTTTACCTGGTCGGACATTATCGCCGTCTCGGTGAGCTCCACCACGAGATTGCGGCCGGCGAGATCCCACGTCCTGAGTGCCCGGTCGATGTACAAGGGCAGATCCGCTTCCCGCAGATTGGATGGCGACACATTCACGCCGACCGAGAACCCGGGGCATGCGTTCTGGAACTCCGCGCAGCGCTGGATGGCGCTGGTAAGGACCCAGAGCGTGACCTCGTCAACCAACCCCGTCATCTCCGCGACCTGCAGCACGATGTTCGGCGGAACCTGCCCCAGCACCTCATCCTTCCAGCGCAGCAGCGCCTCGGCGCCCTCCAGCCTTCCCGTGCGCAGGTTGAGCAGGGGCTGGAAATGCAGGTTGAGACGATTCTGATCGAGCGCCATGCGCAACCGGCTCTCGTACTGCAGTTCATCGATTGGCGGGGACCTCCGATCGGCTTCGTATATGGATATGCGATCACGATGAACGCGCGCCGACAACAGTGCGTGCTTGGCATTCTTCAGAAGCGCCTCCGCATCATTGCCGTGCTCCGGGAATATCGCGATGCCGACCGCCGCATCGGCCATTGTGGACCCTCCGCCGAACTCGATCGGCGCCGACAGCATGCCCAGCACCCGCTGGGCGGCGAGCATCGCGACGCCCTCCGAGGAGATCGGACGCAATACGCAGATGAACTCGTCGCGTGATATCACCTCGATGGCATCGAGCCTGCGCAGAACCCTGGACTGCAGCAGCTTCACCAGGCTGGCCGACAGCATGTCGCCGGCATGGAATCCGTGCCGCGCATCGATGCGGTCTATCGCCGCGGTGTGGACCATGAGCAGCGCGAGGCGGTCGCCCGCGACCTTGGCGTTCAACAGGACTTCCTGCAGGCGTCCGGTGACCGGACTGAGGACACTCCCGTACGCCGCTTCAGATGTTCCGCTCATCGCCATCGCGAACGCTGCGGCGGTTACAGAAAGAAGTCCTTTGGGTTGATCGGCAGCTTGTCCATTGGCAGGGTCCGCCGGATCCGGTATGGCTCGTCCGCCGTCGCCCTGGGATCTTTGACGAGATCGAGAACGATCTGGGTGGGCAGCGGCTTCCAGTCCCGATCCAGCACCACCATGATGCGCGGCTGCAGCCGGCGCACCAGGTTCTGGGCGAGCACGATTCCGATTTCGCCGGTGTTCAGCTCGACTACGCTGCCCACGGGATATATTCCTATGCACTGGATGAACTGCTCCACCAGCGCCTCGTGGAAATGCTTCTTGCGCAGCTTGTAAAGCTGGCTCAGTGCATTCGAGGGCGAG
>DAIDBG010000047.1 GCA_027310225.1 bacterium
GTTGCGCACCATCAACCCTTCGCCCTACATGTATTACTTCGATTTCGGAGCGTTCCACGTGGTCGGCGCCTCGCCCGAGATCCTCGTGCGCCTCGAGGGCGATACGGTGACGGTGCGGCCGATCGCCGGCACGCGCCGCCGTGGCGCCACGCCTGCCGAGGACGCGGCGCTCGAGCGGGAGCTGCTCGCCGACGGGAAGGAGCGTGCCGAGCACATCATGCTGGTGGACCTCGGGCGCAACGATGTCGGGCGCGTGGCGCAGACCGGCAGCGTCACCGTTACCGAGCGGATGGTGGTCGAGCGCTACTCGCACGTGATGCACATCGTCTCCAACGTCGAGGGCCGGCTCAGGCCCGGTCTCGACGCGGTCGACGTGCTGCGCGCGACCTTTCCCGCCGGCACGGTGTCCGGCGCGCCCAAGGTGCGGGCGATGGAGATCATTGACGAGCTGGAACCGGTGAAGCGCGGCATCTACGCCGGCGCGGTCGGCTATCTCGGCTTTCACGGCAACATGGATGTCGCGATCGCGCTGCGCACGGCGGTGGTCAGGAACGGCACGCTCTACGTGCAGGCGGGCGGCGGCATCGTCGCCGATTCGCAGCCGGCCGCTGAATGGCAGGAGACCCAGAACAAGGCGAGAGCGCTGCTGCGCGCGGCGGAGATGGCCGAGTCCGGCCTCGATACCAGGATCGAATGAGAGCTTGAGCCGCAGAGAAACGGAGCGCACAGAGAGAAACAAAATGTCCGCACCACCCCTGTTTTGGTTTAGCTCTGTGCCCTCTCGGGCAAAAGGGGTTGAATCATGCTTCTGATGATCGACAACTACGATTCCTTCACCTACAACCTGGTGCAGTACCTCGGCGAGCTGGGCGAGGAGGTGGCGGTGTACCGCAACGACGAGATCACGCTGGAGGGCGTCGAGAAGCTCCGGCCCGGCCGGATCGTGATCTCGCCGGGACCGTGCACGCCGAAGGAAGCGGGAATCTCGGTGCCGCTGATCGAGCGCTGTGCCGGGCGGATCCCCATCCTTGGCGTGTGCCTGGGCCACCAGGCGATCGGCCAGGCGTTCGGCGGGCGCATCGTTCATGCCAGGCAGCTGATGCACGGCAAGACTTCCACCATCCGCCACGACGGCCGCGGGGTGTTCCGGGGCCTGCCGGACGGGTTCACCGCGACACGCTATCATTCACTGGTGATCGAGCGCGCGAGCCTGCCCGCCTGCCTCGAGGTGAGCGCCTGGACCGGGGACGGCGAGATCATGGGCGTGCGCCACAGGGAGCTCGCGGTGGAGGGGGTGCAGTTCCATCCCGAGTCCATCCTGACCGAGCACGGCCACGAATTGCTCAGGAATTTCCTGGAGGGGGGGAGATCATGACGCCGCAAGAAGCGCTGGCGAGGGTGATCGAGCACCGCGAGATCTTCCGCGAGGAAATGCTCTCGCTCATGCGCGCGATCATGAGCGGCGAAGTGTCTCCGGTGATGATCGCGGCGATCGTCACCGGCCTGCGAGTCAAGAAGGAGACGATCGGCGAAATCGCGGCGGCGGCCGAAGTGATGCGCGAGTTCGCGACCAAGGTGCCGGTGCCGGACGAGCCCTGTCTCATTGACACCTGCGGCACCGGGGGAGACGCCGCCCACAGCTTCAACGTCTCCACCGCCGCGATGTTCGTCGCGGCGGCGGCCGGCGCCAGGATCGCCAAGCACGGCGGGCGCTCGGTCTCGAGCAAATCGGGCAGCGCCGACGTGCTGGAGGCGCTCGGCGCCAACATCAACCTGAAGCCGGAGCAGGTGGCGCGCTCCATCTCGGAGGTGGGCGTCGGCTTCATGTTCGCGCCCAACCATCACGGCGCGATGAAGCACGCCGCGCCGGTGCGGCGGGAGCTCGGCGTGAAGACCCTCTTCAACATCCTCGGGCCGCTCACCAACCCGGCGGGGGCGAAGCAGCAGGTGATGGGCGTGTTTCACCCCGACCTCGTAGGCATCCAGGCGCGCGTGCTGCAGCGGCTGGGCAGCCGGCGCGTGATGATCGTGCATGGCGTGGAAGGGCTCGACGAGATCTCGATTTCCGGCCCGACCCTGGTGGGGGAGCTGAAAGACGGCGGGATCAGCGAGTACACCATTGCGCCCCAGGATTTTGGTCTCAAGGTGCATGACGCCGCAGCGATCAAGGTCGAGGGGGTGGAGCAGTCGAAGGCGATGATCCTGGGCGCGCTCGGCAACGAAGCGGGCGCCCCGCGCGACATCGTCGCGCTCAATGCCGGTGCCAGCATCTACGTCGCCGGCCTCGCGCCGACGGTAGCCGAGGGCGTGAAGCAGGCCCTTGCGGTGATTGCGAGCGGCGCGGGGCGCAGGAAGCTCGACGCCCTCGTCGAATTTACCCGCAAAGCACAAAGCCGGTGACCGATATTCTGCAGCGCATCCTCGCGGTCAAGGCCGGGGAGCTGGCGCGCGCAAAAAGGGCAAAGCCGCTCGCCGCGTTGCAGGACGAAGTGCGGCAGGCGGCGCCGGCGCGCGACTTCGTCGGCGCACTCCTCTCGAAAATCGCCGCCGGTTTGCCGGCCGTGATTGCCGAGATCAAGAAGGCGAGCCCGAGCCGGGGCGTGCTGCGCGAGAACTTCGATCCCGCGGCGATTGCCGCGAGCTACGAGCGCCACGGCGCGGCGTGTCTTTCGGTCCTCACCGACGAGCCGTTCTTCCAGGGCGCGCTCGAGCACCTGAAACGGGCGCGCGCCGCGTGCCGGTTGCCGGTGCTGCGCAAGGACTTCACGATTGACCCGTACCAGGTATTCGAGGCGCGCGCCGCGGGCGCCGACTGCATCCTCCTCATCGTCGCCGCCCTGGAGAATGCGCTCATGCAGGAGCTGGAAGCGGCGGCGCGGGAAACCGGCCTGGCGGTGCTGGTGGAGGTGCACGACGCCGCCGAGCTCGAGCGCGCGCTCAGGCTCGAGACGCCGCTCATCGGCGTGAACAACCGCGATCTGCGCACCTTCGAGACCCGGCTCGAGACGACGCTCGGGCTGCTTCCCCGCATCCCGGACGGCCGCATCGTCATCGCCGAGAGCGGCATCCTCTCCCGCGCGGACGTGCAGGCGTTGCGCAGGGGCCGGGTCGGTTGCTTCCTGGTTGGCGAGGCGTTCATGCGGGCGGCGGATCCCGGCGCCGAGCTCGGGCGCCTCTTCGCCGAGGCCGCCTGAGAACCGGCAGCAGGATCGAGAAACATCGGCCGCAGATCAACGCCGATGTGGCAGAATGGAGCCCATGCTCCCCTCGCTCGATGAGCTGATCGTCGCCTTCGACAAGGGTCTGCGTACGGTGTTCGGTCCGGCACAGTCGCTGCGCGCGACCCCCGGCGGGCAGTTGCCCGAGGCCGCGATGTCGGAGGCCGAGCGCACACTCGCAGCGGCGCTGATGCGGGTCAACCACAGCGGCGAGATCTGCGCGCAGGCGCTCTACCAGGGACAGGCGCTTACTGCGCGCAACCCGGACGCGCGCGAAGCGCTCGAGCGCGCGGCGCGGGAGGAAACCGAGCACCTGGCGTGGACCGAGGGCCGCCTCCAGGAGCTGGGCGGCCGCAGAAGCCTGCTCAATCCCCTGTGGTACGCCGGATCGTTCGCGATCGGGGCGGCGGCGGGCCTGATCGGCGACCGCTGGAACCTGGGATTTCTCGCCGAAACCGAGCGTCAGGTCGTGCGGCACCTCGAAGGACACCTCGGGCGGCTGCCGCAGAACGACGAGAAGAGCCGCGCGATCCTCGTGCAGATGAAGGAGGACGAGGCGCGGCACGCCACCAGCGCGATGCGGCACGGCGCAGCGGGGCTGCCGGAGCCTGCGAAGGCCGCGATGCGGCTCTCCTCGAAGGTGATGACCGAAACCGCCTTCTGGCTCTGATTTAACCGCCAAGAAGATCAAGAGCCGGAACGAACCGCCGAGACGCCAAGGCGCCAAGAAAAACAAGACGAGAATAAGAACAAAACAGCGTGAGATTCAGCTTGAGGGGTATCTTTCAAGGGTCATCGGCTGCCGGAACCTTGAACCAGCGTTTCGTGGCATTGTCAGCAACACAGCAGCTTTTCGGTTGTTCTTCTAATTCCGCAATTTGTTCTTGATTTCTTGGCGCCTTGGCGGTTAATTTCCGGTTTCCCGAATCTCGAAGTCGTGCGTGATCGCGGCGGTCCTGCCGAGCATGATCGAGGCCGAGCAGTATTTCTCCGCCGAGAGGTGGATCGCGCGCTCCACCGGCTCACGCTTGAGGCCTCGTCCGGTCACGATGAAGTGGAAGTGGATGCGCGTGAAGACCTTGGGGTCCTCCGCTGCGCGCTCGGCACTGATCTCCACCACGCAGTCAGTGACCGGCGCGCGGCTTTTCCGCAGGATATGCACCACGTCGTAGGCGGTGCAGCCGCCGGTTCCGATCAGCACGGTTTCCATCGGCCGCGGCCCCAGGTTGCGGCCGCCGCCCTCGGGCGCGCCGTCCATGACGAGCGCGTGCCCGCTCTCGGACTCGCCGACGAAAGCGACGTTCTCAACCCACTTGATGCGAACCTTCATCTCCGCCTTCCGGGATTCCTGTTGCGAAAAGCTCCGCGCTGCCGTGCCCCGGTGCTTTGATCGCTATCGGGTGCGATCAGCGCCCGATAGCGATTCGCAGATAATACCAGCCGATGCCGACCACCTCGTGGAAGAAGACGCTGCTGTCGAGCAGCGCGTCCGCGCGCGGCAGGAAATCGAGCACCGTCAGCCCGAAACGCGTGGTATAGCCGGTGGGCGCCGGGATCACCGTGAAGCCCGCACGCTCGAAGGCAAGCCGGGCACGCAGCATGTGCCGGGCATGGGTGACGAGATAGATGCGGCGGACGCCGGCCGCGTCGAGCAGACGGTAGGTGAACCGCGCATTCTCGAAAGTGTTGCGCGAGCGCTCCTCGACCCACTGCACCGGCGTGCGGAAATCACGCTCCAGCGCTTCCTTCATCAGCTGCGCCTCGGGCGCAGGGTTGCCTTCCGGTGCGCCGCCCGTGACCAGCACCGGCTTGTTGAGCGCACGATGGAGGCGGGCGGCGTAACGCAGGCGTACCAGGGTCTGGGACTTGACCGTGTCCCCGCCGTACTCGGGCGCGGCGTAATAAATGCCGCCGCCCAGCACCACGATCGCCTGGCCGCTCCGGTCGGCGAGCGGATCGCGCGGCGCCGGCTCGAGCCAGCGCAGCAACTGAAGGGCCACGAACGGCGTGGACAGCGCGTAGAGCACGATGAACGCGAGAGCAACCGGCTTCCACGCTTCCAGCGGCCGGCGCCATGCCTGCAGCACCGCGGCGAGCAGAATGACGAGCACGATGCCCGGCGGCAAGAGCGGCGCCACGACCGCGTTGGTGATCAGCCATTCCATTCGCTATTCCTGCTCCTTGTCAGCCGGCGGGGGCGCAGCGCCCGCCGGTTTGACACAGGCGACTGATTTGCAATAGAATTCGCCCTTTTCCGCACGATCGGCGAGCAAGGCAGGATTCATGAAGACGTTTTCCGCAAGGCCGGACACGGTGCAGCGCGGCTGGTATGTCGTAGATGCTTCCGGCAAAGTGCTGGGAAGGCTTGCGTCCGAGATCGCGCGGCGGCTGCGCGGCAAGCACAAGCCCGAATTCACCCCGCACGTGGACACCGGCGATTATATCGTGGTGGTCAACGTTGACAAATTGCGCGTGACCGGCAAGAAGGCGCAGAACAAGATCTACTACCGGCACAGCGCCTATCCCGGCGGAATCTACAGCACCAGTTTCGCGAAACTGCACGCGCGGCATCCGGACCGGGTGCTGAGGCTGGCGGTCAAGGGCATGCTGCCCAAGGGGCCGCTCGGTTACGCCATGCTGAAGAAGATGAAGGTGTACGCAGGCGCGAGCCATCCGCACACCGCGCAGCAGCCCCAATCACTGGAGGTCTAGCCCGATGGCAGTACAACCCCACTATGGCACCGGCCGCCGCAAGACGGCGGTGGCGCGCGTTTACCTGAAGCCCGGCAAGGGCGCGATCACGGTCAACGGCAAGCCGGTTGATCAATTCTTCTCGCGCGAGACCGGGCGCATGATCGTGCGCCAGCCGCTGGAGGCGACGAACACCGCGTCGAACTTCGATATCCTGGTCAATGTGGACGGCGGCGGCGAATCCGGCCAGGCCGGCGCGGTGCGCCACGGCATCACGCGCGCGCTGATCCAGTACGATGCGGCGCTCAAGCCCGCGCTCAAGAAGGCGGGGCTGGTGACGCGCGATGCGCGCGAAGTCGAGCGCAAGAAGGTGGGCCTGCACAAGGCGCGCCGCCGCAAGCAGTTCTCGAAGCGGTAACATTGGATTACCCGCAACCAAGCCGCCTGCGGGCGGCTTTGTTGTCTCCGGGGCCGGAAAAAAGCAATGACTGGCAGAACCATCAAGGTCGGCATCGTCGGCGGCACCGGCTACGCCGGTGTCGAGCTGCTGCGCCTGCTCGCCCAGCATCCGCATTGCGAGCTGGTCGCGATCACCTCGCGCAGAGAAGCCGGCACCGGGGTCGCGGAAATGTTCGCCAACCTGCGCGGAAAAGTGTCGCTCAAGTTCAGCGACCCGGCGGCGGCCAGGCTCACCGGCTGCGATCTCGTGTTCTTCGCCACCCCCAACGGGGTGGCGATGGAGCAGGCGCGCGCGCTGGTTGACGCCGGCGTGCGCATCATTGACGTCGCGGCGGATTTCCGCCTCAAGGATGTCGCGCTGTGGGAGAAGTGGTACGGCATGAAGCACGCCTGCCCGGAACTGGTGGCGGAGGCGGTGTACGGATTGCCGGAAGTGAACCGCGAGCGGGTGCACGAGGCCAGGGTGGTCGCCAACCCGGGCTGCTATCCGACATCGGTGCAACTGGGTTTCCTGCCCCTCCTCGAGGCCGGCATCGTTGATCACGGCCACCTGATCGCCGATGCGAAGTCGGGCGTTTCCGGCGCCGGGCGCAAGGCGGAAGTGCACACGCTGCTCGCGGAAGCCTCCGACAATTTCAAGGCCTACGGCGTGCCGGGGCACCGCCACCATCCCGAGATCGCGCAGGGCCTGGAGGGAATCGCCGGCCGGCCGGTGAACCTCGTCTTCGTGCCGCACCTGACGCCGATGATCCGCGGCATCCACGCCACGCTCTACGCGCGTCTCACGAAACAGGCCGACCTGCAGGCGCTGTACGAACGGCGCTACGCGAAGGAGGCTTTCGTTGACGTGATGCCGGCGGGCAGCCATCCCGACACGCGCTCCGTGCGCGGCGCCAACTTCTGCCGCATCGCGGTGCATCAGCCGCAGGGCGGCGACGTCGTGGTGGTGCTCTGCGTCATCGACAATCTCGTGAAGGGAGCGTCGGGCCAGGCGGTGCAGAACATGAACATCATGTTCGGCCTGCCGGAGACGGCCGGGCTCGAGCAACTGGCATTGCTGCCGTAAATGGCACAACTCCTGCGCACGCTGCAACGCAAATTCGGCATTTTCGCGCCGCGGGTGGCGGTACGGGCGCACGTGCCATGGTACTGGCGCTGGCTCGGCATCGTTGCGCTGGGCGCGCTGGTGGTCGGCGTGGGCTGGGCGACCTACGACTTCGGCATGGAGTTCGCCGGATTCCGGCAGGCTGAAGTGGCGCGTGCGCTCGCCGGCCTGAACGACGAGATCAGGCGTCGCGACGCGGAACTCGCCGAGATGCGTTCCAGGGCGGCGGCTGCCGAGCAGCAACTGCAGATCGAGCGCGCGACCTACGGCGAGCTGGCGCGGCAGGTGAAGGCGCTCGCGGGGGAGAACGCGGCGCTCAAGGAGGATCTCGCCTTCTTCCAGTCGCTGATGCCGGGCGGCGGCAAGGAAGGCGCGATCAGCATCAACCGCTTCCGCGTGCAGGCCGAAGCGCTACCCGGGGAGTACCGCTACCGGCTGGTGCTGATGCAGACCGGCCAGCGCGTGAAGGAATTCCAGGGCAACCTGGAATTCGTCCTGAATCTCGAGCAGAACGACCGCAAGTTCGTGCTCACCCTGCCGCCGGAGCAGGAAAAGCGCGACCAGCAGTACCGGCTCAGTTTCAAGTTCTTCCAGCGCGTCGAGGGCACTTTCAGGGTACTGCCGGAAGCCGCCGTGAAGAGCATGCAGGTGCGGGTCTTTGAAAACGGCGCCAAGACGCCTAAACTAACGCAGACGGTCACCGTTTCCTGAGGAAACATGTTCGGCAGCAAGGGAAACAGCAAGCCCCAGAATCGCATTGACTGCCTGATCGGCGCCGGCGCCACGATCGAGGGCAACGTCACCTTTACCGGCGGGCTGCGGGTGGACGGCCACGTGCGCGGCAACGTGACGGCGGCCGACGGCAAGTCGGGAACGCTGGTGCTCTCCGAGCAGGCCCGGATCGAGGGCGAGATCCGCGTCTCCCACGTGGTGATCAACGGCACGGTGGTCGGCCCGGTGCACGCTGCGGAATACGTTGAACTGCAATCCAAGGCCAATGTCACAGGGGATGTGTACTACCGGACGCTGGAAATGCAGCTCGGCGCGGTGGTCCAGGGAAGGCTGGTGTATCAGAACGACGGCAAGTCGGAGAAAGTGGTGCAGTTGAGCCCGCTTCCGCCGACTGAGCCGGCCCCGCGCAACACGATCGTTTCAGGAGCCTGACATGAACGCAGTGACCGAAAAGATGCCCGACCCGTTGCTGTTCACCGAGGCGGCGGCGAACAGGGTGAAGCAGCTGATCGAGGAAGAGGGGGACGCCGAGCTGAAGCTGCGGGTCTTCGTGCAGGGCGGTGGCTGCTCCGGGTTCCAGTACGGCTTCACGTTCGACAAGGACGTGGGCGACGACGACACCAGAATGGAGCGCAATGGCGTGACGCTCCTCATTGACTCGATGAGCCTGCAGTACCTCGCGGGCGCCGAGATTGACTACCAGAATAACGTCGAGGGCGAGCAGTTCGTGATCAAGAATCCGAACGCCACATCCACGTGTGGCTGCGGGTCGTCCTTTTCCGCCTGAGCGCAGGCGCAGCTTCAACGAACAAGCTGTTGGAGCCGGTCTTGGTCAGGCGCGCCCGGCGCGGGCTCACGCCCCGCCCTTGCGCAGGTAGAGCTTCCAGAACTGCGCGACCTTCTCGACGTTCTTCCACGCCGGGTCCTGGAACACCGCGTCGTCGTACACCTTCGGCCAGGCCGGCGGCAGCGGCTCGACCTTCGCGCGGATCACGTGCAGGTCCTTGAAGCCGTACACGAAATCATCCTCGAAGGTGACCTGCTCGACGCGCTCGAAGTCGTGCGCGTGCGCCTCCTCGCCGAGAAAGCGGTAGATCGCCTCCAGCGTCGGGCGCGGCTGGCGGGTGAGGTCCTCGAAGTCGATGAAATGCAGGCGCTCGCGCCAGCCGCGCGTCACCGCGTCGCGGATCGCGTTGTAGGCGCGCCCCACCGGCTGCGCATCGTCAATGAAGACCTGCATGCGCCCGAGCGCCGTCTTGAACTTGAGCGCCATGTTCGCTTCCTGCGGCAGCTGCCCGAGCGCCGAGGTCTTGCGGTAGAGCTTTTCGAAGGAGGCGCACACGTCGCGCAGATCGCGCACCGTCACCAGCACCTTGACGCGGTCGCGCCCGCCCACGAGCTCCGCGCCCATCTCCAGGAACTCGGCCCAGTAGCGGTTCTTGTCAATGCACACGGGGCGCTCGACATGCGCGAAATAGGCCTGCAGCATGGCTTTGAGCACCTGGCTCTTCACCCGCTCGCTCGCGGCGCGCTCCATCGCCTGGAACGCGTCGTTGCGGTCCCAGCCGTTTCGCACCTGCACCAGCATGTCGCAGATGCCGGAGGTCGGCGTGACGTGAAGGCGCGG
>DAIDBG010000063.1 GCA_027310225.1 bacterium
GAGCGGGAGCTACAACGAGATCGGCAGCGGCCTGACCGACGCACTGATTGTAGCAATCCGGGGTGAGAGCGGGAGCTACAACGCCCGAGCACCGAGGAGCTGGTGATGCGGTATTGTAGCAATCCGGGGTGAGAGCGGGAGCTACAACGAGATCGGCAGCGGCCTGACCGACGCACTGATTGTAGCAATCCGGGGTGAGAGCGGGAGCTACAACTCGTGGTGCGATGCCTCGGACTCGGTGCTCATTGTAGCAATCCGGGGTGAGAGCGGGAGCTACAACAACGCGCGTAGAGAAGCCCGAAAGGCACATATTGTAGCAATCCGGGGTGAGAGCGGGAGCTACAACGACTTCGGGCGTGACGGAATAAATCCGCCACGCCCGAAGTCGGCGCGCTCACGCGCGCGCCACCAAGATATTAGGCCGGTGCTACCGAATCGGCGAATCGCTTACTCGCCGTACATCTCGGTGATCAGCCGGCGCAACTGGGCTGCCTGTGCTGCTTCGAGCCGGTCAATTTTCCGGCTGAGCCGCTCCTTGCTCAGGGTGCGAATCTGGTCCACCGCGATTTCCGCCCTGCGCCCCGCGCAGGCGCACTGGATGCGGCTGCGCCAGCGCGGGTGGAGCTTGGTGGTGAGCGGGCAGACCACCACCGTTTCGAGGTGGCGGTTCATTTCGTCCTGGCTGACGACGACCACCGGCCGGGTCTTCGAGATTTCGGCTCCGCGCGTGGGATCGAGGTTGGCGAGGTAAACGCCGTAGCGCTCGACATCACCGCTCACCAGGATTCCTTGTCGAGGCCGTCGGCGGTGGTCGTGTCGAGATCGCTCCAGTCCTCGCGCTCGCGCGCCATTTCCTTGTAGGTGTCTTCCCAGGATAGGCGTTTGTCTTTCTTGTTGCGCAGCAGCAGGCCCTCCTCCCGTGCTTCCAGCACCAGCGCATCCGTGATGGCGTAGCGGTCGAGGACGGTCTTTGGCAAGCGCACACCGCGTGAGTTGCCGATCTGCACGACCTTCAACTCGATCTCCGACGGTGCTTTCTGGGCGGCATTTGGCTTCGGGCGCGACATGTAATTACTGTATCCACAACGGCGCGCCGGGTCAAGTCCGCAGCCACCATCGGCTATAATCAGCGCGTCCTACGGCAGCGCTCTCCTTGAGGAGAAATTCACGATGCAAACCAAGATACCCTGCGTCATCATGCGTGGCGGCACGTCGCGCGGGCCGTTTTTCCTCGCCTCCGACTTGCCCTCCGACCCCGAACGGCGCGCGGAGGTATTGCTCGCCGTGATGGGTTCGCCCCACGAATACCAGGTGGACGGCATCGGCGGCGCAAACCCGCTGACGAGCAAGGTGGCGATCATCAGCAAGTTGCGCCATCCGGAAGCCGACGTGGATTATCTGTTCGCCCAGGTGCTCATCAACGAGCGGTTGGTGGACACGAAGCCCAATTGCGGCAACATGCTGGTGGCGGTGGGGCCGTTCGCGATCGAGGCGGGGCTCGTTCCCGCGCGACACCCCGAAACGACGGTGCGGATTTTCAACGTCAACACGCAGGCGCTTGTCGAATCCATCGTGCAGACCCCGAACGGCCGGGTGAACTACGAGGGCGACACCGCGATTGACGGCGTGCCGGGCACGGCGGCCCCGGTGAGGCTCAACTTCAAGAGCGCGATCGGCGCGGTCACCGGCAAGCTCCTCCCGACCGGGAAGCCGCTCGACGTGATTGACGGCGTGGAGGCAAGCTGCGTGGACGTGGCGATGCCGATGGTGCTGATGCGCGCCGAGCAGTTCGGCAAAACCGGCCACGAATCGGCGGCCGAGCTCGACGCCGACAAGGCGCTTTTTGCGCGCATGGAAGCGATCCGCCGCAAGGCGGGCGTGCTGATGGGCATGGGCGACGTGTCGAAGCTGGTGGTGCCCAAGCTCGGGCTGCTCTCGCGCCCCCGCAAGGGCGGCACGATCACTTCGCGCTACTTCGTGCCGTACTCCTGTCACAAGGCGCACGCGGTGACCGGCACGGTCTGTGTCGCATCGGCGTGCGCGATTCCGGGCACGGTCGCCTCGCAACTCGCGCCGTTGGCCACGGCGCCGCAGGGCGTCGTCAGGATCGAGCACCCCTCGGGCATGATCGCCATTGATCTGGACGCGGATTTCACCGCGGGCAAGCAGGTGCTGCGCCGCGCCGCCCTCATCCGCACCGCGCGCCGCATATTTGAAGGCAGCGTCCTGGTGCCGGAGCAGGTGTGGGCGGGCCGCTCCGCCGAAGCGACCCGCAGGACCGCGGTCACAGCGTAGCGGCTGTGCAGGAATGAAGCCGGGGGGTGTTTGGACTCCCCTCCTTGTCGAGGAGGGGTCGCCGTGAATACGGCGGGGGTGGTGAAAGAGCTCCGTGTCTAACCACCCCGGCGCTGGCACGCCACCCCTCCTTCATAGGAGGGGACTGCTTTTCTGTTGCGCGCCCCGCTTGGATCCCGCGCGCATCTCGCAGATTCGCACGCGCCCATGAACATTGCCGTCATCGGCGGCGGCTACGCCGGCATGGCAGCCGCGGTCACTCTCGCAGAACGCGGCGTTCCGGTCACCGTATTCGAAGCCGCCGCGACACTGGGCGGCAGGGCGCGGCGCGTCGAGCATCGGGAACGGGCGCTCGACAACGGCCTGCACATCCTGATCGGCGCCTACCGCGAGAGCCTGCGCCTGATGCGCCTGGTCGGCGCCGATCCCGGGCGTTTGTTGCTGCGGCTGCCCTTCACCTGGCGGATTCATGAGCGCCTGTGCCTGACGGCACCCGTCCTGCCCGCCCCGCTTCATCTGCTCTTCGCTCTCACGGCTGCGCGCGGCGCGTCTCTCGCGGAGCGCTTCTCGGCCGCGCGCTTCGTGCTGCGCATGCGCCGGCAGGGCTATGCGCTCGACGAGGACGTCAGCGCCGCACGGCTCCTCGAGCGCAACGCGCAAGGCGAGCGCCTGACGCGGCTGCTGTGGAAGCCGCTCTGCGTCTCGGCGCTCAATACCCCGCTCGAATCCGCCTCGGCGCAGGTCTTTCTCAACGTCCTGCGCGACAGTCTCGGCGCCGGCCGCGCGGCGAGCGACCTGCTGCTCCCGCGCACCGATCTCTCGCGGCTGTTCCCGGAGCCGGCGGCGGATTACGTCACCGCGCGCGGCGGCGAGGTGCTCACCGCGCAGCGCGTCACGGCGATTGATCCCGGCGGCGACGGCTTCACCGTGCGCAGCGCCGCGGGGGACCGCCGCTTCAGCCACGTCATCTGCGCGCTGCCGCCCTATCACGTGAAGGCGTTTCTCGTGGGCCTTACCGCGCTCGCCGAGGTGGTGGAAGCGGTGGACCGCCTTCAGTACCAGCCGATCTACTCGGTCTATCTCGGCTACCCCGCACCGGTGCGGCTGCCCGCGCCCATGCTGGGATTCGACAGCGCGCTTCTGCAATGGGCCTTCGACCGCGGCGCGCTGTGCGGGCAGGAGGGCGTCATCGGCGCGGTCATCAGCGCGGAAGGCGCTCATCAGGAACTGCCCCACGACCAGCTCGCCTCGCTCGTGCACCAGGAGCTCCAGCAGCAGTTGAAGATGCTTCCCGACCCGCTGTGGTTCCGGGTGATCGCCGAGAAGCGGGCGACGTTCAGCTGCGTGCCGGCGCTCAAGCGGCCGGAGTCGGCGACGCCGCTGCGCCGCTTCTACCTCGCGGGCGACTACACCGCGAGCGACTATCCGGCAACTCTTGAAGCGGCGGTGCGAAGTGGCATCAGCGCCGCCAGCATGATTCTCGAATCGAAGGCGTGATTCGTGAGTCGAAGGATCACACGCATGAATCACGACTTACGCTCCAGGACGCCGGGGCCGCAACGCGCTCTATAATGTCGCCGGACATTGATTGGCAAATAGGAGAAAGAATGGCCCAGCGCGAAGTGATGGAATACGACGTCGTCGTCGTCGGGGCCGGGCCCGCGGGGCTCGCGGCGGCGATCCGCCTGAAGCAGATCGCGGCGCGCGAGAAGCAGGAGATCAGCGTGTGCGTGCTGGAGAAGGGCTCGGAGGTCGGCGCACACATCCTGTCCGGAGCGGTGATGGACCCGCGCGCGCTCAACGAACTGTTCCCCGACTGGCAGAGCCGCAACGCGCCGCTCAACGCGCCGGTCAGCGAGGACCGGTTTCTGTTTCTCACCGAAAGCGCGTCGTACAAGGTGCCGGATTCCCTGCTGCCGGCGTGCTTCAGGAACCATGGCATGTACGTGGTGAGCCTCGGCAACGTGTGCCGCTGGCTCGCGCAGCAGGCCGAGGGCGTGGGGGTCGAGATTTTCCCGGGATTTGCGGCCGCGGAAGTGCTCCATCGCGAAGACGGCGCGGTGAAAGGGGTCGCCACCGGCGACATGGGCATCGGCCGCGACGGCAAGCCGACGGCCAGCCATCAGCCCGGCATGGAGCTGCACGCCCGCTATACTTTCTTTGCCGAAGGCTGTCGCGGTCATCTCGGCAGGCGGCTGCAGGAGCGCTTCAACCTGTGCACCGGCGCCGATCCGCAGGTTTACGGCATCGGACTCAAGGAACTGTGGGAGATCGCCCCGGAGAAGCACCGGCAGGGGCTGGTCGTCCACACCGCGGGCTGGCCGCTCGCAAACGATACTTACGGAGGCTCCTTCCTCTACCATCTCGAAGACAACCAGGTTTCGATCGGCTTCGTGGTCGGGCTCGGCTACACCAACCCGTATCTGAGCCCGTATGAGGAATTCCAGCGCTACAAGACGCACCCCGCGATCCTCCCGTTCCTGGAAGGCGGCAGGCGCATCGCCTACGGCGCACGCGCGATCGCCGCCGGCGGCCTGCAATCGTTGCCGAGGCTTGTGTTTCCCGGCGGCTGCCTGATCGGCGACGACGCGGGGTTCCTCAACGCTTCCCGCATCAAGGGCAGCCATGCCGCAATGAAATCGGGCATGCTGGCGGCGGAAGCGGCGTTTGCAGCGCTCGCCGCAGGCCGGTCGCACGACGAGCTTGCAGGCTATCCCGAGATGTTCCGCGCAAGCTGGCTGCACGAAGAGCTGCACCGTGCGCGCAACTTCAAGCCCTGGATGAGCAAGGGCCTGGCGCTCGGCACGCTCATGGTGGGCGTGGACCAGATCGTATTGCGCGGGCGGGCGCCGTGGACGTTGCATCACCGGCATGCCGATCACGAGACACTGAAGACCAGGACGGCGGCCAAACCGATCTCCTATCCCAAGCCCGATGGCGTGATTACCTTCGACCGGCTGTCCTCCGTCTTCATCTCGAACACCAACCACGTCGAGAACCAGCCGTGCCACCTCACGCTGCGGGACGCCACGGTCCCGATCAAGGTCAATCTCGAGCTCTATGACGCGCCCGAGAGCCGCTACTGCCCTGCCGGCGTCTATGAAATCGTGCGCGACGCAAACGGTGAAAATCCCCGCTTGCAGATAAACGCCCAGAATTGCGTCCATTGCAAAACGTGTGACATCAAGGACCCGACGCAGAACATCGTGTGGGTCGTGCCCGAGGGCGGCGGTGGTCCGAATTACCCGAACATGTAACGCCGCCGGGACGTGCCTGCGATGACGCGGTCCGCATGAAAGCGCTCTTCGAATCCCTGCGCCGGCGACAGGTCCGCATCGCGCTTTCCATCGTGCTCACGGGGGTCGTGGCGGCGATGGTCACGGCCATCGTCTATCTCAGGCAATTCGACGTCACCGGGACCGCCTTTCTGGGCGGCGTGCTGTTCGCCGCCCTGGTGGCATTGGCAACACGCGTGTCCAGGGCGGAATGGCTGGCCGCGCGGCGCAGCAAGCAAATTGACCGCTTGCGGGCCCGGCTCAACCAGGAAATCGCGCGCGGCCGCAACGCCACGGAAGCAATGCGCATCGCCGAGACGAGGATGCGGCTGCTGAGCGACGCCGTCC
>DAIDBG010000095.1 GCA_027310225.1 bacterium
GTAGAACGGCAGGTGCTGGAGGAAATCCACGAACGCGTGCTCGAGCTTCTCCAGCGAGTGGCCGTAGGTTTCCATGTGATCGGCGTCAATATTGGTGACCACGGCGACAACCGGCTGCAGATAGAGAAAGGAGGCGTCCGATTCGTCGGCCTCGACCACGATGAATTCACCCGCCCCGAGCCGCGCATTGGAGCCAGCGGCCTCAAGCCTGCCGCCGATCACGAAAGTCGGGTCGAGGCCGCCCTCCGCGAGCACGCTCGCGACCAGGCTCGTGGTGGTGGTCTTGCCGTGCGTGCCGGCGACGGCGACGCCCTGCCTGAGCCGCATCAGCTCGGCGAGCATCAGCGCGCGCGGCACGACCGGAACCTTGGCTGCGCGCGCCGCCGCGATTTCCGGGTTGTCCTCCTTGACGGCACTCGATATCACCACCGCGTCCGCGCCCGTGACATGGCGCGCGTCGTGACCGGCGAACACCTTTGCGCCGAGCGATTTCAGCCGGCGCGTAACAGCGCTCTCGGCGAGGTCCGAGCCGCTCACCGCGTAGCCGAGGGTGAGCAGCACCTCGGCAATCCCGCTCATCCCGGCACCCCCGATTCCGATAAAGTGCACATGCTTGACCTTGTGCCTCACCGATCAGAACCTTTCGCCGCGGAGGCACGGGGACGCGGAGCAAAACTCCATTCCCGTTCTCCCGGCGCCTCTGCGTCTCTGCGACCCGTCGCTTTCATGCCGCCCTCGCCAGTTCCATGCAGGCCTCCGCCACCGCGCGCGTGGCTTCGGGCCTGCCGGCCGCGCGCGCCGCCCGCGCCATCGTGTAAAGACGCGCCCGGTCGAGCCCCGCCAGCACTTCGGCGAGCCGCTCCGCCGTCAATTCGTGCTGGGGGATGAGCAGCGCGGCCCCGCGCCCGGAAAGGAAGTGCGCGTTGGCGGTCTGGTGGTTGTCCACGGCGTACGGGTACGGCACCAGCACCGCTGCGACGCCCGCCGCAGCGAGCTCGGCCACCGTGGACGCGCCGGCGCGGCAGATGACCAGGTCGGTTTCTGCATAGCGACCGGCGATATCGTCGATGAAGGCAACCACCTCGGCATCAACGCCGCGCTCCTGGTAACGCCGGCGCACCGCCTTCTCATGTACCGTCCCCGCCTGGTGCAAAACCTGCGGACGCGCGGGCTGCGGCAGCAGCGCGAGCGCGTCCGGCACCACGGTGTTGAGCACCTGCGCGCCCTGGCTGCCGCCGACGACCAGCAGCTTGAGTCGGCCCGCGCGTCCGCTGTAGCGCGCCTCCGGCGGCGCGAGCCGCGCGATTTCCTCGCGCACCGGGTTGCCGGTGAGGATGACCGCGGTCGCCGTGCCGAACGCCTCGGGAAACGCGGCGAGCACGCGGTCGGCGAGCTTCGCCAGCACGCGGTTGGCGAGGCCGGCGACCGAGTTCTGCTCGTGTATCGCGAGCGGCCGGTTGAGGAAGGACGCCATCATGGCGCCCGGAAACGAGACGTAGCCGCCCATGCCGAGCACCACGTCGGGACGGTGTGCGAAGATCGCCCGCGCGCTCTGCCAGAACGCGACCAGCAGCTCCAGCGGCAGGAGCGCGAAGCGCAGGAAACTGCGGCCGCGCACCCCGGAGAAGCGGATCCACGCCATGGCGTAGCCGCGCGCCGGCACCACCCTCGCTTCCATGCCGCTGCGGTTGCCGAGCCATACCACGTTCCAGCCCTGCCCGCGCAGGTAGTCCGCCACCGCAAGCGCGGGGAACACGTGCCCGCCGGTGCCGCCCGCCATGATCATGATCGTCCGGCTCATACGGTGAAACCCCGCATCAGTTGCCGGTTCTCCCAATCCGCGCGCAGCAGCACCGCGAGCGTGCAGGTGGTGGAGACGAGCGCGCTGCCGCCGAAGGAAAGCAGCGGCAGCGTGAGGCCCTTGGTCGGCAGCACCCCCATGTTCACGCCGAGGTTGATGATCGCCTGCACGCCGATCCACAGGCCGATGCCCTGCGCCACCAGCGCGGGAAAATAGCGCTCGAGGGAGGCGGCGCGACGACCGATGGCGAACGCCCGCAGCACGATCCACGTGAACAACAGGATGATGACGGCGACACCGGCGAAGCCGAGCTCTTCGGCGATCACCGCGAGCATGAAATCGGTGTACGCCTCCGGCAGGTAGA
>DAIDBG010000103.1 GCA_027310225.1 bacterium
GCTGCGACCGCATCGTTCCGGTGGACATCTACGTTCCCGGCTGCCCGCCGACCGCGGAAGCGCTGCTCTACGGCATCATCCAGCTGCAGAACAAGATCAAGCGCACCAATACCATCGCGCGCCGATGACATCGCGTCCGGAAACGCTCACCGCCGCCCTGCAATCCGCGCTCGGCGACAAGCTGGCCAGTGCCGCTGTGGCACTGGGCGAGGTCACCGTCGTCGTGGAAGCGGGGAACTGGCTCGCGGCGGCGTCCGTGCTGCGCGACTCGCCGGGCCTGAAATTCGAGCAACTCACCGACCTCTGCGGCGTGGATTACGGGACCTACGGGAAAGCCACCTCGGAGATCGTTCCGGGCAAGGTGGAGGCGGATGCCCCCGCCGGCGGAGCGGTTCCGGAGGCCGGCGCGGCTCCCGCCGTTGACTCCGCCTCGCGCACGGCGGTAGCGTGGCCGCCCGCGGCGGCGGGCCGGCGCTTCGCAGTCGTTTATCACCTGCTCAGCATTACGCACAATCGGCGGCTGCGGGTACGCGTGTTCTGTCCGGACGACGAGTTCCCGGTGGTGGACTCGGTGATCGGCGTGTGGCCGTCGGCCAACTGGTACGAGCGCGAGGCGTTCGACTTTTTCGGCATCATGTTCACCGGCCACCCGGACCTGCGCCGCATCCTCACCGACTACGGCTTCGTCGGGCACCCGTTTCGCAAGGATTTCCCGCTCTCCGGCACGGTCGAGATGCGCTACGACCCGGACCAGCAGCGGGTGATCTACCAGCCCGTCACCATCGAGCCGCGCGCGATCACGCCGCGGATCGTGCGTGAGGAGCACTACGCCGATGTCGGCGTCGAAAAAAAGCATTAGCCGATTTGGCTTTGTATGGCTGAGATACGCAACTACACGATGAACTTCGGGCCGCAGCACCCGGCGGCGCACGGGGTGCTGCGGCTGGTGCTGGAGCTCGACGGCGAGGTGGTCGAGCGCGCCGACCCGCACATCGGGCTGCTGCACCGCGCGACCGAGAAGCTCGCCGAATACAAGACTTTCCTCCAGTCGGTGCCGTACATGGACCGGCTCGACTACGTCTCGATGATGTCGAACGAGCACGCCTACGTGATGGCGATCGAGAAGCTGCTCGGGATCGAGGTGCCGCTCCGCGCGCAGTACATCCGCGTGATGTTCGACGAGATCACGAGGATACTCAATCACCTGCTGTGGCTCGGCGCGCACGGCCTCGACATCGGCGCGATGACCGTATTCCTCTACTGCTTCCGCGAGCGCGAGGACCTGATGGACTGCTACGAGGCGGTCTCGGGGGCGCGCCTGCATGCGGCCTACTACCGCCCGGGAGGCGTTTACCGCGATCTGCCGGAGCGCATGCCGCAATACACGGCCTCGAAGATCCACGGCGAATCCGCCGTCCGCGAGCTCAACCGGAACCGCCAGGGGTCGCTCCTCGATTTCATCGAGGATTTTACCAGCCGGTTCCCGCAGTACGTGGACGAGTACGAAACGCTGCTCACCGACAACCGCATCTGGAAGCAGCGCACGGTGGGCATCGGCGTGGTCCCGCCCGAGCGCGCGCTGGCGCTCGGCTTCACGGGCCCGATGCTGCGCGGCTCGGGAGTCGAATGGGACCTGAGGAAGAAGCAGCCGTACGAAGTCTATGACCGGATCGAATTCGACATCCCGGTGGGCGTGAACGGCGACTGCTACGACCGCTACCTGGTGCGCATCGAGGAGATGCGCCAGTCGAACCGGATCATCCGGCAGTGCGTCGAGTGGCTGCGCAAGAATCCGGGACCGGTGATGGTGGACAACCACAAGGTGACGCCGCCCTCGCGCGTGGCGATGAAGACCAACATGGAAGAGCTGATCCACCACTTCAAGCTCTTCACCGAAGGCATGCACGTGCCGGAGGGCGAGACGTACGCGGCGGTGGAGCACCCCAAAGGCGAATTCGGGATCTATCTCGTTTCCGACGGCGCCAACAAGCCGTACCGCCTCAAGATCCGGGCCGCGGGTTTCGCGCACCTCTCGGCGATGGACGAGATGGCGCGCGGGCACATGATCGCCGACGTGGTCGCGATCATCGGCACCATGGACATCGTGTTCGGAGAAATCGACAGATGAGTCGATTTCTCAATGAAAGATCCGGTCCCGGAGCGCTTTCTTCGGGAGCGTGGGTGTAACCATGAACGCTTCGATGGTGCTCTCCCCCGAGGCGCTGGCGAAGATTGACCAGGCGATCGCCAAGTATCCGCCGGAGAAGCGGCAGTCGGCGGTGATGGCGGCGCTCACCATCGCGCAGGACGAGAAGGGCTGGCTCTCGACGCAGACCATGGACTTCGTCGCCCACTACCTCGGCATGCCGCCGATCGCGGTTTACGAGGTGGCTTCTTTCTACACCCTCTACGACCTCGAGCCGCCCGGGAAGTACAAGATCGCGATCTGCACCAACCTGCCGTGCGCGCTGCAAGGAGCGAACCTCGCCGCGGAGCACCTCAAGAAGAAGCTCGGCGTGGGCTTCAACGAGACCACCGCCGACGGCATGTTCACGCTCAAGGAAGGCGAGTGCTTCGGCGCATGCGGGGATGCGCCGGTGCTGCTGCTCAACAACAAGCGCATGTGCTGCGCGATGACGCCCGAGAAGCTGGATGACCTCCTCAAGGAGCTGAAGTAATGGGCCTTCCGGTTCCGCCATTCGCCACCGATCTCTTCGGCCCCGAGGCGATCATCCTGAAGGGGCTCGACGGGCTCAACTGGCGGCTCAGGGACTACGAGGCGCGCGGCAGCTATGCGGCGCTGAAGAAGATCCTGGCCGAGAAGATCCCGCCCGAGAGAATCATCACCGAGGTCAAGAACTCCGCTCTGCGGGGCCGCGGCGGCGCAGGCTTTCCGACCGGGCTCAAGTGGAGCTTCATGCCGCGCCAGT
>DAIDBG010000106.1 GCA_027310225.1 bacterium
GCCCAAAGCCAGGCCGGCCTGACGTGGGACCTGCCAATCGGCGGCTTCGACCGGATCGAGGCGCGCGTCTATTTCGGGGACCGCCAGGTCACGCAGTTCCTGGCGATCCCGCTGGCGGTGCAGAACGCGGCGACCCATTCCGGCGGGGTGGTTGACCTCGACCGCGGCTACGGCGGCGCCGGCGTGCGCTGGACGCGAGCAACAGAGTTGATCGGCGCGCCGCTCACCGCGAGCATCGGGGCGGACTACGACCGCATGGCCGAGCGTCGCAGGGGCTTCATCAACAACTTCGGCGTGAGCGGCGCGCTCAAGCGCGACGAGGACGACACCGTCGCCAACACCGATTTTTACGCGCAGGCCGAATGGCGGTTCGCGCCGCGCTGGAACCTCCTTGCCGGGATTCGCCGCAGCCGCGTGAGCTTCAGGTCGCGCGACTACTTCGTGACGGCGGGCAACCCCGACGACAGCGGCGCGGTCAAATTCGTCCGGACCACGCCCGCCGCGGGCATCACCTACCAGCTGACGCTGGCGACGAACCTCTACGGCAACCTCGGCAAGGGGTTCGAGACGCCCACATTCGCGGAGCTCGGCTACCGGCCGGGCGGCGCGACCGGGCTCAACTTCGCGCTGCAGCCGGCCTCGAGCCTTCACCGCGAAGTCGGCCTGAAAACCCGGCTGGGTCAGGCGATGCGGCTCAACGTCGCGCTGTTTCGCATTGACGTCACGAACGAGATCGTGGTGGACAGCGCGAGCGGCGGGCGCACTGTCTTCAAGAACGCCTCCGAGACCCGGCGCGAGGGATTGGAGCTGGCATGGGAAGGCCGTTTCGCGGGCGGTTTCGAGGCGGGACTCGCCTACACGCGCCTCGACGCCCGCTTCGAGCAGCCGTTCACGAGCGGCTCGTCACAGGTTCCCGCCGGCAACCGGCTGCCGGGGGTACCGCCCTACACGCTCTTCGGCGAGATCGTGTGGCGCCACCCGGCCACCGGCTTCCACGCCGCAGCGGAAGTGCGGCGCAACGGCAAGGTGTACGTCAACGATGCCAACGGCGAATCGGCCGCCGCCTACACCGTCGTGAACCTGCGCGCGGGCTTCGAGCAGCGCGGCAAGCGCTGGCGGCTTTCCGAGTTCGTGCGCCTGGACAACGTGGCCGACCACAGCTACATCGGCTCGGTGATCGTCGCGGAGGCGAACAACCGCTTCTACGAGCCCGCGCCCGGGCGCAACTGGCTGATCGGCGCGAGCGCGAGCTACACGTTCTGAGACGGAACCGGCGCCGGGACGAAACGATCGTCCGGGCGCGGTTGTCAAAACGGGATCAGGCGGTAAAATTCCCCGATGATCTCGATCACCGTCAACGGCGAACGCCGCGATTTTGATGCTCCGCTCAGTTGCGCCGAGCTGCTCGCGCGGCTCGATCTCGCGGGCAAGCGCGTGGCCCTGGAACGCAACGGCGAGATCGTGCCGCGCAGCCGCCACGCCGGGCAGGCGCTGGCTGACGGCGATCGCCTCGAGATCGTGGTCGCCGTCGGCGGCGGATGAGCTGGCCCGCCCGCCGCGCGCTACCGTCCCGCCTCTTTCAGAAACGGTCCTTGCCGAGCCACTGTGTGCCGGGCACCTGCACGTACTCGAAGAAAGTGCGGCTGACCGCGCGGGTGCGGCGGCCCGCCCCTTTGAGCAGCGTATCCTCGAGCAGGGCCCCGAGGTTGAGACCGATGCCATAATACAGGCGGCGTTCCGGATTCGGCAGCTGCTCGTCAAAGCCGCGCGCGTTGTAGCCGACGGCGAATTCGAGATAGCGCGACACCGGATGGTTCTTCAGCGCGGACAGGCCCGAGCCTTTGACGACGAGGAAATAGGTCTGTCCCGAGTAGTCTCCGAACGGCGCGAAACTGTTGCGCTGTCCGGGGATGACTTCCGAGCGCCGATAGCGGACGCGCAGGTCGAGCGCGTCGTCCAGCCCGGGGTAACGCTCCATGAGCAGCGCCGCCGATACGCCCGCGATATTCATCAACGCGTCCTCCCAGCTGAACGACCATTTCCGGGAATAGCCGTCCACCACCTCGACCGCCGTCATCGTGGCCGCCACCGTCATCGCGGAAATCGCCAACGAAGCCGCCGGGTCATTGCCCACTTCCTTGAGCACGCCGGTCAGGAGCCGGGTACTGGCATAACTGAAGAAGGCGTGCCCGAGCTTGTCGCTGCCTCCCGAAGCCGTGTCCCGGCCGAACCATCCTTCCGACTGCGTCCTGAACTCGCCGGTGAGCCCGTCCTGCCACCAGCGCGATGCGCCATAGGCGATGACGCCGGCGATGCCCGTGCCGATGATCGCCCGCGTGCGAAAGCGTACCGCTGCCGCATCGTTTTCCGCCCGCGCTTCGCAATCCGGCTCCCGCTCGCGAGGACAACGGGCGGAAACGGCCTCGTCGCCGGACGGCTCCGTGATTTCGCCGGCCGGAACCGCGGCCGCCCACGACCACAACACGATCGCGATGAGCGCCCCGGCGGCCGTGAAGCGCGGCATCAGGCCCGCCGGCGCCCCGCTGCGGTCATTGCACCCCGTCATGAGAAGGTGCACACTTTCGGATGAATCTCATCGTTTCTCCGGAAGTTTCCATGAAACCGCATGAAAACCTGGATCCGCTGGTGATCGCCGGCCAATCATACGCCTCGCGGCTGCTGATCGGCACCGGCAAGTACCGGGATTTCGCCGAAACCCGGGCGGCGGTGGAAGCGAGCGGAGCCCGGATCGTGACGGTCGCCATCCGCCGCACCAACATCGGCCAGAACCCGGGCGAGCCGAGCCTCCTCGATCACCTTCCGCCGTCGAAGTATACCCTGTTGCCCAACACCGCCGGCTGCTACACCGCCGAGGACGCAGTGCGCACGTTGAGGCTCGCGCGCGA
>DAIDBG010000112.1 GCA_027310225.1 bacterium
CGGGAAGATCCTTGCGACGCATTCGAAACGACGTCGCCGGGTCGAGTTTCTCGACTTCATGGATCGCCTCACCGCAGCGTTTCCGAACCGCCAGCTTCACGTCATCCTCGACAACCTCAGCACCCATACGAAGAACGAGAAATGGCTCAAGGCACATCCCAACGTGAAATTTCATTTCACGCCCACCAGCGCGTCCTGGCTCAATCAGGTCGAGGTGTGGTTTTCGATCTTACAGGGGCAGTCGTTGAGCGGCGCCTCATTCACAAGCCTCAAACAGCTCGAGCAGCACATCGATGCCTACATCAACGCCTATAACGACAGAGCTGAGCCCTTCATCTGGACCAAGAAAAAGGTCCGCCAGCGCCCCTTCAAAGGCCGACGTATCACCCAGCTATGATTCCGGGTACTAGGAGCCTGTCCATGTAGTCGCTGGTCAAGTTGCGGCGAGTCTGATTCCTTGCTTGCCTATGAGCAAGGATTTTCGCCCCTGGAAGATTGACGAGGCCCAGCTTCTGCCACCGAGCGTGCAGGATTACGTGGCCAAGGACCACTTGTCGCGGCTGATCGTGGCGCTGGTGCGGGAAGAGCTTGATCTTTCGGCGATTGCCGGCAGCTACCGGAGCGGGCTCGGTCAGCCGCCGTTCGATCCGCGGATGATGACGGCGCTGCTGCTGCATGGCTATGCCAGCGGCATCTATTCGTCGCGCCGGATCGCCAGGGCGGCGGTGGAGCGCGCGGACTTCATGATGATTGTGGCGGGCGATCCGCCGGACTTCCGCACGATCTCGGAGTTCCGCAAGCGGCACCTGAAGGCGCTGGCGGCTCTGTTCGTGCAGGTGCTGAAGCTGGCCGAGAAGGCGGGCCTGGTGAAGCTCGGGCACGTGGCGCTTGATGGCACCAAGATCAAGGCGAACGCATCCAAGCACAAGGCGATGAGCTACGAGCGCATGAAGAAGCGGGAAGCTGAGCTTCAAGCCGAGGTTGACGGCTGGCTGCAAGCCGCCGAGGCGGCCGACGCGGAGGAGGACAAGCTGTACGGCACCAAGCGCGGCGACGAGATGCCCGGTTGGGTGGCCGACAAGCAGAGGCGGCTGGAGAAGATTCGCGCTGCCAAGGCCGAGTTGGAGGTCGAGGCCAAAGCCGCAGCCGAAGAGGAGATGCGACGCCGGGAAAAGGCGGAACAGGAGCGCCGAACACAGGGGCGCAGAAAGAGCGGCAAGACGCCAGCGCCGCCGAAGACGGAGCCCGAGGGCAAGGCGCAACGCAACTTCACCGATCCGGAAAGCCGCATCCTGAAGACCAAGGACGGTTACATCCAGGGCTACAACGCGCAGGCCGCGGTCGATGCGACGGCGCAGATCATCGTGGCGCACACGCTCGACAATAACGGCAGCGATCAAGCGCAGTTCGCTCCGTTGCTCGACGCCATCAAGGACAACCTCAAACGCAACCCGGACGAAGTCTCGGCTGATGCCGGCTACTGCTCGGCCGCCAATTTGCGCACCCTCGGCCGGCGGCGGATCAAGGGCTACATTGCCACCGGACGACAGCAGCACGGCAGCACGTCCGCCACCGCCAAACGGTCGCTCAAGCTCGGCTCGCTGGTCGCCCGGATGAGCGCCAAGCTCAGGTGCGCCGGCTATCGCAGCCGCTATCGATTGCGCAAGCAGGTGGTCGAGCCGGTGTTCGGGCAGATCAAGCAAGCACGAGGCTTCAGGCAGTTCCTCTTGCGCGGCATCGAGAAAGTGAAGGCCGAATGGGCCTTGATCTGCACCGCCCACAACCTCACCAAGCTCGCCTGTGCTGCCTGAAGCAGGCTATCGTTCTTCAACCAGACCCACACCAGTCCTATCTGGACGGGCTCCTAGGGTGGTCACTCGCAGGTTCGCGGCCTCGGTGATGAGATTTGGAAGGCTTGCGACGCAGCGCCACTCCTCCGTGAAGCCGTCCTCCGTCG
>DAIDBG010000141.1 GCA_027310225.1 bacterium
GCTCAATCCCGCTTCTTGACCAGCCACTTCTCGCGCGCGCTGCGCGCCTGCTCGAACATCCGCCTCAGCGCTGCAGCATCCCCGCTCTCGATGGCGCTCCGGACCTGCTCCAGCTCGTCCTCGTAATCCTCGAGCACGGGGAGCAGCACGTCACGGTTCGCCAGGCAGATGTCGGCCCACATTTCAGGAGAGCTCCCGGCAATGCGCACCGTGTCGCGCAAGCCCCCGGCCGAGAAGCCGAACAGCCGCTGCGCGCCGGGCCGCCTTGCGAGCGCGTTCACGAGGGCGAATGCGACCACGTGCGGCAGGTGGCTCACCGCCGCGAAGATCGCATCGTGCTCCTGCGCCTCGAGCCGCACGACCCGCGCGCCGCATGTCTCCCAGGCGCGGCGCACCAGCGCCACTGCACCCGGCGCCGTCTCCCGCTGCGGCGTCAGGATCACGAATCGGTTGCGGAAGAGCCCGGCAAGTGCCGCCGTCACCCCGCTCTTCTCGGTGCCCGCGACCGGGTGCGCCGGTACGAAGCGCGGAAAATGGTCCCCGAGAAAGCGCCGGGCACAGGCGATGACGTCGCGCTTGGTGCTGCCGGCATCGGTCACCACCGCGTATCGAGGCAGGTGCGGCCCGATGCCGGCCAGCACTGCCGGCGTCTGCCCGACAGGCGTGGCAACGAGCACGAAGTCCGCGTCCCGAATCGCGCGCGCCGGGTCCCGCTGCGCCTCGTCAATGATTCCGAGCCTGAGGGCGGCGTCCAGGTTGCGGCGCGTGCGTCCCACGCCGACGACGTGCCGCACCGCCCGCGCACGCTTCAACGCGGCCGCGAAGGAACCGCCGATCAGGCCGACGCCGATGACAACCAATCTGTTGATGCTCAGCCGGGATCTCATATTCCGGATTTCACCACGGAGGCATGAAGCACATCGAGAAGTCTATCGCTTCCTGATCCCGCGTAAAAATTTCTCGCCGTTCTCCGGTGCCCCGACCCGAGGCGGCCGGTCGCTCACCGGGTGAGCGCCTGTTCAAGCGCGGCGAGAAATCTTGCGTTCTCCGTTTCGAGTCCGATGGTGACACGGAGATGCTCCGGCATGCCGTAGCTTGCGATCGGCCGCACGATGACGCCCATTTTCAGCAGCTTCCGGAACGCCGCCGCCGCATCGCCCGCCCTGAAGCTTACGAAATTGCCAAAGGACGGGATGAACTCGATCCCGAGTCTGCGCAGCACCCCGGTGATCTGCTCCATGCCCGCACGGTTGATCTCGCGGCTCCTGCGCACGAATTCGCCGTCCTCGAGCGCCGCGGCCGCGGCCGCGAGCGCCAGGCTGTTCACGTTGAACGGCTGGCGCACCCGGTTCATGAGATCGGCAACGCCGGCGTGCGCGAACGCGTAGCCCACCCGCAGGCCCGCCAGGCCGTAAACCTTGGAGAACGTGCGCGTCACGATGAGATTGGGAAAGCGCCCGAGCCAGACGATGCTGTCGTAACGGGCCTGCTCGGGGAGGTACTCGTTGTACGCTTCGTCGAGCACCACCACGACTTCCCCGGGCAGCGCCGAGATGAACGCCTCCAGCTCCGCCGCCGGCACCAGCGTTCCCGTGGGATTGTTGGGGTTCGCAATGAACACCATGCGCGTCTTCTGCGTGATCGCCCGGCGCATCGCGGGGAGGTCATGGCCGAAGTCCCTCGCCGGCACCTCGACCCCCCTCGCCCCGATCGCCTGCACCACCAGCGGATAGACCGCGAACGCGTGCCGGGAATAGATCGCCTCGAGACCGGGCGTGAGGAAGGCGCGCGCAGCGAGCTCGAGCACGTCGTTCGAACCGTTGCCGAGCACGATGCGCTCCGGGGCGACCCCGTAGTGCTTCGCCAGCGCCTGCTTGAGATCGAAGCCGTTGCCGTCCGGGTAGCGGGCGAGCTCGGCGAGCGTGCGCTCGATCGCGCGCTGCGCAAGCGGGCTCACGCCGAGCGGATTCTCGTTGGAGGCGAGCTTGATGATGCCCGCTTCGTCCAGCCCCATTTCGCGCGCGAGCTCAGGGATCGGCTTGCCGGGCTGATAGGGCGCGATGGCGCGGATGTAGCCGGGGGCGAGATCGCAGAGGTCCATGAGCCGTAATGATGAACGATGAGTGATGAACGATGAATAAAACCAAAAACGAGCAGGATGCCGCCATCAATTCATCATTCTGCATTCATCATTCCGCATTACGCAGCCGCCGCCGGATACGAGCCGAGATTCTTGAGGAATGAGGCTTTCCGCTCGAGCTCCTCCAGCGCGCGCGCCACGTTGGCATCCTGCTGGTGGCCCTCGATGTCCACGTAGAACACATATTCCCACAGCCCGGCGCGCGAGGGGCGCGACTCGAGCCGGGTCATGCTCACCTGGTTGACCGCGAAGGGCGTGAGCAGGCCGTGCATCGCGCCCGGCACGTTGCGCGCCGACATGATGAGCGAGGTCTTGTCGTTGCCGGAAGGGGCCGCGTCGTGTGCCGCGAGCACCAGGAAACGCGTGGTGTTCTTGGCCTCGTCCTCGATGTTGCGCGCGAGCAGCTGGAGGCGGTAGAGCGATGCGGCGATCCCGGGGCCGATCGCGGCCGCGCCGCGCTCGCGGGCGGCGAGCCGCGCCGCCTCGCCGTTGCTCACCACCGCGATCCGTTCCGCCTGCGGCAGATTGCGGGCCAGCCACTGCTGGCACTGGGCGAGGCTGTGGGCGTGCGAGTAAACCTTGCGGATGCCGTGCAGCCGTCCCGCGCGGCTCATCAGGCACTGCCGCACCGGCAGCATCACCTCGCCGCAGATCTTCGCGGGCGTGGACAGCAGCAGGTCGAGTGTGCGGCCGATGGCACCCTCCGTCGAGTTTTCGACCGGGACGACGCCGAAACCGACCGCTCCGGTCTCGACCTGGCGGAACACTTCGTCAATCGAGGCGGACGGCACGGCTGCAGCGTGGCTGCCGAAGTGCTTGGCAACCGCTTCCTGGCTGAAGGTGCCCTGCGGCCCGAGATAGGCGACCGTCAACGAATCCTCGAGGGCACGGCACGCCGACATGATCTCGGCATAGAGCCGCGCCAGCGCGCCGGCGGGGAGCGGGCCGCGGTTCGCCTTGAGCACGCGCCGCAGCACTTGCGCTTCGCGCTCGGGCCGGTAGAGCGCGCCTTCCTTGAGCCTGCCGATGCGCTGCGCGAGCCGCGCGCGTGCGGAGAGCAGTTTGATCAGCCGGTCGTCGAGCGCGTCTATCCGGGTGCGGATCCGTTTCAGCTTGTCGCTCATTTACTGGTGATGGAGTGACCGGGTGATCGAGTAATCGGAAAAGGCGCCGGTGCAGCAGGAGCAAAGGCGGGCTGAATCACTCAATCACTTGATCACCCCGTCACTGATTCTCGACCGGCAGGTAGCGCACCGAGAGCACGCCACCGATCTTGCCGATGGTCTCGATGACCCCCCGCGGGACCGGGCTGTCCACGTCCACCAGCGTATAGGCCATCTCCCCTTTCGACTTGTTCAGCATGTTGTGTATGTTGAGCCCCGCCTTCGCCATCGCGGTCGAGATCTGCCCCACCATGTTCGGCACGTTGGCGTTGGCGATGCCGATGCGGTAGGGCGCCTCGCGCGTCATCACCACGTCCGGAAAGTTGACCGCATTCAGGATGTTACCGTTCTCCAGGAAATCCCGCACCTGGTCCACCACCATCACCGCGCAGTTGTCCTCCGCCTCGCGCGTGGAAGCGCCCAGATGGGGCAGCGCCACCACCTGCGGGTGCCCGATCAGCTTCGGCGCCGGGAAATCGCACACGTAGCAGCGGATGCGCTTGGCGGTGAGTCCTTCCAGCACCGCATCGTTGTCCACCACCCCATCGCGCGAGAAGTTGAGCAGGATCGCCCCCTGCTTCATCTGCCTGACGCGGCCCGCATCAATCATCTTGCGGGTGACCTTCAGCAGCGGCACGTGCAGCGTCACGAAGTCGCCCGCCTTGAGCACCTCTTCGATGCTGTTCGCCTTCTTCACCTGCGCGGGCAGGCTCCACGCCGCCTCCACGGTGATCTCGGGATCGTAGCCCAGCGCGTTCATGCCGAGCTTGATCGCGGTGTCCGCGACCAGGCTTCCGATCTTGCCCAGCCCGATCACGCCGATGGTGTGACGCGGCAGCTCGATACCCGCGAACTGCTTCTTGCCGTCCTCGACCAGCCGGTCGAGCGTCTTGTCGCTGCCCTTGAGCCCTTCGACGAAGCGCAGTGCCGGCATCAGGTTGCGCGCGGCGATCAGCATGCCGGCGATCACCAGTTC
>DAIDBG010000055.1 GCA_027310225.1 bacterium
GCCGGGTGATCGTCGCCATCAACAAGGACGAGGAAGCGCCGATCTTCCAGGTCGCCGACTACGGCATCGTGGGAGATCTCTTCCAGATCGTGCCCACCGTGGTGGAGGAGCTGAAGAAATAAGGAGCGCCTCATGAGCGTGTACGCCGCGCCGCTGAAGGACATGAAGTTCGTGCTGCATGAGCTTGCCGGGCTCTCCGAGGTGGCGAAGCTGCCGGGCTGCGGCGAAGCGACGCCCGACACGGTCGACGCGATTCTCGAGGAGGCCGCGCGCTTCGCCGCCGAGGTGCTCGATCCGCTCAACCAGCCGGGCGACCGGGAAGGCTCCTCGCTCGCGGACGGCCGGGTGCGCACGCCGCAGGGCTTTCGCGACGCTTATCTCAAGTTCGCCGCAGGCGGCTGGGTTTCGCTTCCCTTCGATCCCGACTGGGGAGGGCAGGGCCTGCCGAAGCTGGTCGCCACGCCGGTCGACGAGATGTGGAGCAGCGCCAACATGAGCTTCTCGCTCTGCCCGCTGCTCAGCCAGGGCGCGGTCCACGCGCTTGCGCTGCGCGGCTCCCAGGCGCTGAAGAAGACCTTCATTCCCAGGATGGTGGCCGGCGAATGGACCGGCACCATGAACCTCACCGAGCCGCAGGCCGGGTCCGACCTCGCGCTCGTCAAGACGCGCGCGGCGCGCGAAGGCGACCACTACCGGATCTCGGGCCAGAAGATCTTCATCACCTACGGAGAGCACGACTTCACCGAGCAGATCGTGCACCTGGTGCTCGCCCGCACGCCGGACTCGCCCGAAGGCGTGAAGGGCATTTCGCTCTTCATCGTGCCGAAATTCCTGCCGCAGCCCGACGGCAGTCCGGGCAGCCGCAACGAGGTGAAGTGCGTCTCGATCGAGCACAAGCTCGGCATCCACGCGAGCCCGACGTGCGTGCTCGCGTACGGCGACCAGAAGGGGGCGATCGGCTATCTCGTCGGCGAGGAGAACCGCGGGCTCGAGTACATGTTCACCATGATGAACCACGCGCGGCTCGGCGTGGGGCTGGAAGGCGTGGCGCTCGCCGAGCGCGCCTACCAGCACGCGCTCGAGTACGCCAAGACGCGCGTGCAGGGCCGCGAGATCGGGCAGCGAAGCGGCGACCGCGTCACCATCATTCACCATCCCGACGTGCGCCGCATGCTCATGTCCATGCGCGCGCGGATCGAGGCGATGCGGGCGCTCGCCTATTTCGCGGCGGCGATGCTCGACAAGTCCAAGCACCATCCCGACGCGCAGGAGAAGCACCGCGCGCAGGCGCTGCTCGACCTGCTGACGCCGGTGGTCAAGGGCTGGTGCACGGAGCAGGCGGTGGAGATCGCCTCCACCGGCATCCAGGTCCACGGCGGCATGGGATTCGTCGAGGAGACCGGCGCCGCGCAGTATTTGCGCGACGCGCGCATCATCACGATCTACGAGGGCACCACCGGCATCCAGGCGGGCGACCTCGTCGGCCGCAAGGTGGGGTTCGAGAAAGGCGCGAGCGCGCTCGCCGTAATCGCCGCGATGCGCAAGATTGCCGCGCGGCTCGACGTGGCGGAAGGGATTCCTCATGCCATGCGCGGCAATCTTACGGAAGGCATCGATAGTCTCGAGCAGGCGACGCGCTGGATCGTGGACACGTTCCCGAAGGACGCGAAGGCGGTGGCGGCGGTATCGGTGCCGTACCTGATGCTCTTCGGCGTCGTGGCGGGCGGCTGGATGATGGCGCGCGCGGCGCTCGTTGCGCAGGAGCAGCTCAGGCAGCCGGACGCCGACCGGGAGTTTCTCGAGGGCAAGCTGGCGACCGCGCGCTTCTACGCCGAGCACGAGCTGCCGGGGGCGGCCTCGCTCGCGCGCGAGGTGACGGGCGGGGCGGCGAGCGTCCTCGCGCTGGACCCCGCAAAGTTCTAGGCTTGGCCAGGCCGTCGATTCAACTTCTACAAGATCAAAATCCACCGCCCCTTAGCCGTGGCTGGTCACCGGTCACGGGCCACCGTATCATTCTCGGCAGGGAGGGAAGGTGACTCGAAGAACACCTGGAAAATCCAAGAGCAACGCAGCGAGAGTTGGCTATCAAGCCAAGCTGTGGTGCGTGATCATTGCCTTGCGCCTCCGCGCTGTCCGATTCGCTAGTGGAGTTCATGTGTGATTCGAGCCACTCCCATCAGCGCTGGTCAGATTCTCACCGGCCCGCTTTTCAGCGAGCCGATGCGAGTCGAGACCGCGCAAGCGAACGGCCCTTCGAGCTGGGTCCTCGGCTTGGTTGGAACACAGTCCGAACGGTTCCGCAGGGTCACGCTGACAGCCGACGACCTGGCTCGCGTTCATGTTCTAGATACGCACCATTCCTTCAATGGCGACGGGCGCCTGCTCCGATTGGGGCTGCAGGCATACGCCCTCGGCATCGCCTACGAATTCGATCCCTACTTCGGGCTCTCGATCTCGCGCGTGGACCCGCTCCCGCACCAGCTCGAAGCGGTCTACGACTACTTGTTGAAACTCGCGCGGGTGCGCTTCCTTCTCGCGGACGACGCCGGGGCGGGCAAGACGATCATGGCGGGGCTGCTGATCCGGGAGCTCGAGCTACGGGGTCTCGCCGAACGCATCCTGATCGTCTGCCCGGCCAACCTCGCGTTCCAGTGGCAGCGCGAACTGAAGGAAAAGTTCGACGCCAAGTTCCTCGTCATGAAGGGCCAGGATATTCGCGACCAATTCGGCGTCAACCAGTGGCTGGAGCGCACACGGGTCATCACGTCGCTCGACCTCGCCAAGCGCCAGGACATTCTGCCCGGGTTGCGCCAGGTCCACTGGGACCTCGTGATCGTGGACGAAGCACACCGCATGTCGGCGGCAGACGAGTCGCACAAGAGCATGCGCTACAAGCTGGGCGAGCTGTTGCGCGACACGGCGGATCACATGCTGCTGCTCACCGCGACGCCCCACAAGGGCGATCCGCTGAACTTTAGTCTCTTCCTCCAGTTACTCGACGAGGACGCGTATGCCGACGTGAGATCCATCCGGCAGGCCATGGATCGTCGCCGCGCGCCGTTCTACCTGCGCCGCACCAAGGAGGCGATGGTGTATTTCCCGGAGCGCCGGCCGGATGGGACCTGGGCGGCGCAGCCGATCTTCACCAAGCGCATCCCACGCACCGTGGACTTCCAGATAGACGGCGCGGAATTCGAGCTTTACCGCGAGGTGACGCGTTTCGTGAAGCGCGAGAGCGCCCGCGCCGCCGCCGAGGGTGAAGATCCTCGGGCGCGTGCGATCGGCTTCTTGATGTCTCTCTACCAACGCCGGCTCGCATCGAGCACCTACGCCATGCGGCACTCCCTCGAAAACAGGGCTCGGCGCCTGGAGGAGGGTCTCAAACGCGCGCAGGACCTCGCGCGCCTGGCGCCGCCCGAGCTGCCCGATCCGGAAGAACTGGAGGAAATGGAGGAAGCCGAGCGCGAGCGGCTGGAGGAGATGCTCGAAGCCGTGACGCTCGCGGGCAGCGCGGAACAGGTACGAGCCGAAGTACGAGAACTCCGACGCATCGGAGCCCAGGCGCAGGCCGTCGAGGACTCGGGCGCTGAGGCCAAGCTCTCGCAGCTCCGCGACCTGCTCCAGAAGCAGGGTTTCTTCGACCACCCCGACCAGCGGCTGCTGCTTTTCACCGAGTTCAAGGACACGCTCGACTATCTCGTGGCGCGGCTGAAAGACTGGGGCTTCAGCGTCGGGTTCATTCACGGCAGCATGAAACCGGGTTCGCGCGATGAACCAGGCACGCGCCTCTACGCCGAGCAGCAGTTCCGCGAAGGGGCCATCCAAATGCTGGTCGCGACCGAGGCGGCGGGCGAGGGGATCAACCTCCAGGTCTGCAATATCCTCTTCAACTACGACATCCCCTGGAACCCCAACCGCCTCGAGCAGCGCATGGGCCGCATCCACCGCTACGGCCAGCGCAAGGACTGCCTGATCTTCAATTTCGTCGCGACCAACACCATCGAGGGCAAGGTCCTGCAGCGGCTGCTGGAGAAGCTCCAGGAAATTCGCGACGCGCTGGATGACGACGCCGTGTTCAACGTGGTCGGCGAGGTGCTGCCCGCCGCGCACGTCGAGCGCGTGCTGCGCGACTACTACGCCGGACGGCTCGGCGACGCCGACCTGGAAGACCGGCTGCTTCGCAACGTGGACGAAGGTCAATTCCGCGCCATCTGCCAGAACGCGCTCGAAGGGTTGGCGAGCAAGAAGCTCAACTTGGAAATGCTGATCGAGCGCCGCGCCCGGGCGCAGGAGCGGCGGGTGGTGCCCGAGACAATTGCTCGTTTCCTGCGCGAGGCCGCGGAATTCGTGCCGCTCGCGCTCAAGATGGTCCCGGGCCTGGCGCATGCATTCGAGCCGGCGCGTACGCCCCCGGTCCTGCGCCGCTACGAGCACGACGCGGACTGGAGACTACCCGCGCTTTCGGACCGCTATCCCCGCTGCTCCACCGACCGCGACACCGCGGAAACCGAGAAGCTGGAGTGGGTCACGCCGGGCCATCCATTGTTCGAGGCGATTCGCCGCCACACCCGCGCAAGAGCGCTCGACGTTCTCGGCAAGGGCGCGACCTTCCACTCCCTCCAGCACGATCGTCCCGCGCGCATAGACTTCTACCGGGCACGGGTCGTGGACGGACTCGGCCAGGTGATTCACGAGCGGCTCTTCGCGGTCGAGATCGGGCACTCGGGCGAGCCTCGCCTTCAGGAACCGGGACTTCTCGGCAATTTCACGCCCGCCGCCCCGCCCGCAGAGGCGCCCGCGGTGGCGGCGCTGCCGGAGGCGACGGGCTGGCTCCACGAGCACGCGCTCGCGCCGTTCCTGGAGGAAACCCGCAAGGACCGCCTCGCCGAGATCGAGCGGGTCAGCGCCCACGTGGAACTCTCGTTGACGGAATTGCTTCAGCGTGCTGACGATGAGATCGGCCGGGCCAATGTAGCCATCGAGCGCGGGGAGCAGGGCGCAGAGGGCCGCCTCGCGCAGGCAGAGGCACGCCACGCCGAGCTGCTCACCCGGCGCGAGCGCCGCCGCATCGATCTCGATCGTCAGCGTGCACTCACGCTTCAGGCGGTCGAGCGGATCGCGAGTGTGCTGATCTTGCCGCATCCTGAACGCGAGGCGCCGGAAATCCAGCGGCTCAAGCCCAACTTCGAGACCGAGGCCACCGCCATGCGCGTGGTGATGGAGCGCGAGCGTGCGCTGGGCCGCCAGGTGTATGACGTGTCCGAAAAGAACCTCGGTTACGACGTGACAAGCCTCGATCTCACCTCGGGCGAGCTGTGCCTGATAGAAGTAAAAGGAATCGGCGCCTCGACCGGCACCATTCTTCTGACCCCCAACGAGCGGCGCGTGGCTGAAGACCGCCGCGACTGTTACTGGCTCTACGTCGTAACCGACTGCGATTCCGGTCCCAAGCTTCAAGAACCCGTCAAGGATCCGGCGCGGCTCCACTGGCACGAAGTGGTCAAGGTGCAGCATTACTGGCTCGACGTGAATGCAATGAGCCAACCCATGAAAATCAGCGAGCTCGATCCGCCGCCCTACAAAGACCAAGACCCATGAGATCGTTTGAGCACGGCTACTATCTGGAAACTCCGCTTTCGCACAATCTGCTGATGGCGGTGCGCGCGCTCGGAGAGTTCCGTGGCCGGCAGACGCTTTACACCGAGCAGTCGCCGGAAGTCCTGGCGACGCTCCGCCGGGCCGCAATGGTGCAGAGCGTGGAATCATCGAACCGGCTTGAAGGCATCACGGTAGAGCCCGGCCGGATCAACGGGTTGGTGGCGAAAACATCGAAACCGCGGGATCGCTCGGAGCAGGAGGTCGCGGGCTACCGCGATGTGCTGGCCGCCATCCACGTCAATCACGAGCGGATGCGGCTTTCCACAAGACTCATCCGGGACTGGCACCGGACGTTATACCGCTACACGGCGGAACGAGGCGGCGGTTGGAAGACGAAGGACAACGCGATCCTCGAAGTGCAGGCTGGCGGCCGGCAGGTCGTGCGCTTCAGGCCGGTATCGGCTCTCAGCACGCCGAAATTCATGGAGCGGCTCGTCCGGCTTTTCGACGATGCGCTGACGGGCCGGCAGGCCGAGCCGTTGCTCGTCATCGCGACTTTCATATTTGATTTCGAATGCATTCATCCGTTTGCCGACGGCAACGGGCGGATCGGCCGGCTGCTGACCGCGCTGCTGCTCTACCACGCGGGCTACGAGGTGGGGCGTTACATCAGCCTCGAGCGCGTTGTCGAGGAGAGCAAGGAGAGTTATTACGAGGCGCTCTATCGCAGCTCGCAGAAGTGGCACGATGGCGAGCACGATTTGCGGCCGTGGTGGAATTACTTCGTCGGCATGCTCACCGCCGCTTACAAGGAGTTCGAGGCGCGCGTGGGAACCATCACCTCCGCCCGCGGCGCAAAACGGGAAATGGTCCGCCGTGCGGTTGCGAACCTGCCGGCGCGTTTCACGATTGCCGATCTCAGGCGCGCTTGCCCGGGCGTGAGCTACCCGACCTTGCAGCGCGCCCTGGCCGGTCTGCGCAAGGAGAAGAAAATCCGCTGCCTCGGCCGCGGGCCGGACGCCCGATGGGAGCGCGTCGGGGACTGATGCGATAATCACATCACGAATGACTGAAGTGATAAGATTGGTGGCGGGCGAGGCGGTACGGTTGACCCGAGACACATCTAGAGCAAGTAAGTGTCAACTGCTTCTTCGGGGAGTTGGCGTCTTTTTTCGAGTCGATTCGCTATCTGCATATCGTTCCACAGCTCGTCCGCGGACGGAACGCGCAATGGGCTGGCGTGCCTCGCTGAATCTGGTATATACCCAATTCAAGGTACGCGGCGACTGAGACCATGCGAGTGATACAGGGGTCATTTATCTACGGAAAGACCGTTTCATGAGCGACGGAAATGGGCTGCTGCGCTTTTCGCACATACGGCTGAAGAACTGGAAGAACTTCGCGGCCTGCGACGTGGCGCTTGCCAATCGCGTCTTCCTGGTGGGTCCGAACGCCTCGGGGAAATCCAACTTTCTCGACGTATTTCGTTTCCTGCGCGATATCGCTTCCGCAGGTGGAGGTTTCGAAGTCGCAGTACAGCGGCGGGGAGGGGTCAGCGCTATCCGTTGTCTTGCCGCACGGCGCGATCCCGATATCGACGTGTCGGTTGTCGTACAGCCGCCGGACGCATCGTCTCAGTGGGAATACGAACTGGCATTCAGTCAGGATCCGCAACGCCGTGCACGAATCGTTCGCGAGCGCGTTGTTCGTGACGGGAGAGAGTTGCTGGCGCGTCCCAACGATGCCGATCGCTCGGACCCAAAGCTGCTGACGCAAACTTATCTTCAACAGGTGAATGTCAATCGCGAATTTCGCGAACTCGCGGCTTTTTTCGAGGCGATCAGGTACCTCCATATCGTTCCGCAGCTCGTGCGCGAGCCGGACCGTTCTGTGGGCCGCGCGAACGATCCCTTCGGCGGCGACTTCCTGGAGCAGATTGCCAAGACGCCAGTTAAGACACAAGCGTCGCGTTTACGGAGAATTCGCGACGCTTTGCGGGTGGCAGTTCCCCAGCTTGCGGAGATCGAATTGCAACGCGACGCCCGTGGGACTCCTCATCTACGAGGCAAGCACGAGCACTGGCGGCCGCAAGGTGCGTGGCAGACTGAGGAACAGTTTTCGGACGGAACTCTGCGACTCATGGGGCTGTTGTGGGTTGCGATGGAGGGCAGCGGCCCGCTGTTGCTGGAGGAACCGGAGCTTTCCCTGCATCCGGAGATCGTCCGCTTTCTGCCGCAGATGTTCGCGCGCGTGCAGCGTCGTACAGGAAGGCAAGTCATCCTCAGCACGCATTCGTCTGACTTGCTGCGCGACGAAGGCGTAGGGCTTGATGAGGTGCTGCTGCTGCGGCCTTCCGGCGAGGGTACTAAGGTCGCGCCCGCGAGCGCCTTTGGAGACATCCGCGACCTGCTTCAAGGCGGCATCACGCTCGCGGAGGCGGTAGTCCCGAAAACGCGGCCGCAGAGCGCCGAGCAACTCACGCTATTCGCCGACTCTTGACCGTGGCCGACGGCATCGCCATCTCCGCGGCCGTCGAAGGCGTCGTTGACGAGGCGGTCGTGCGCAAGCTTATTGCTTACGCCGGCGCGATGCCGGGTGACGTGCATGGCAGGCAAGGAAAGGCTTTTTTGCGCCAGAGGATGGTCGGTTATAACCATGCGGCGCGCCATTCACCCTGGATCGTCCTCGTAGATCTCGACCGCGACGCGGACTGCGCTCCGTCGCTGCGTGCAGCATGGCTCCCTGCGCCTTCTCCGCGCCTATGCTTTCGCATCGCCGTGCGTGAGGTCGAGTCCTGGCTGATGGCGGATGCCGAGCGACTGTCCGAGTTTCTCCGCGTCGCGCGCAGCAGGCTGCCGCGCGCTCCGGAGCGCATTCAGGACCCGAAAACAGAAATGGTGAACCTTGCACGAAATTCGCGGCGAAGGGATATTCGTGATGACATGGTCCCGAGACCCGAGAGCGGACGTTCAGTCGGCGCCGCCTATGCTTCACGCCTTATTGAGTTCGTCGCCGATCGCTGGCGGCCGGATCACGCGGCGCGACGCTGCGAGAGTCTGCGCCGGGCCATCGAGTGTCTGCGTAGGCTCGTTGCGGCTGCATGATTCCGAAAGAGTGCAAGCGCCTCGCCGAGGTGGATTTCCCCATCGCGGTGGTGTCGAAGCACGCCGCGCGGGAGAAATCCATCCGGCACGGGCATCCGAGCACGCTGCACTTGTGGTGGGCGCGGAGGCCGCTGGCGTCGAGCCGGGCGGTGCTGCTGGGGCTGCTGTGGCCGGACCCGTGCGATGCGCTGTGTCCGGCGGAGTTCAAGGCGAAGGCGCGAGAGATGCTGCCGCAGGTTCAGGGCAGGGTCGGCCCCAAAGACGAAGATCTTCGCAAAGCGCTGCTCAAGTTCATTGGTGACTTTGCGAACTGGGACCTCGCGGCGGACCGCACGTACCTTGATGTGAGCCGAGCGCTGGTGAAGGCGGCGCACCTGCCTGCCGGCAGGCAGGCGGCGTATGAGGCGCCGCTGGTGGTGGACCCTTTTGCGGGCGGCGGCTCGATTCCGCTCGAAGCGTTGCGACTCGGCTGCGAGGCGTTCGCGAGCGATCTTAATCCGGTCGCGTGCCTGATCCTCAAGGTGATGCTCGAGGACATTCCCCGGCACGGGCCCCAGCTCGCCGAAGAGCTTCGCCGCGTCGGGGCGGAAATCAAACGCCAGGCGGAGAGTGAGCTTGCGGAGCTCTACCCGAAAGATACTGATGGGGCGACGCCCATTGCCTATCTGTGGGCGCGCACAGTGCGCTGCGAATCACCGAACTGCGGGGCGGAGATCCCGCTTATGCGCTCGTTCTGGCTCTGCAAGAAGGCGAACCGTCGGCGCGCACTGAAGTATCGCGTCGTGCGGCACGTAGCGCAGGCTTCCAGCCTGCACGAAGAAAGAGGCAAGACGCCTGCGCTACTGAAGGACGCCTTACGCACTGGCGTGCACAGCCGTGGCTACCTTCCCCATTTCAAGACCGACGGCGCCACCTATTTCGTCACTTTCCGGCTTGCCGGAACTCTGCCCAAGGTTGTGTTGGATCGACTTCAAGAAGAACGCTTGACGGCAGAGCGAGACATGCTCCGTCGTGCGGGACACGTCTCCGATCAAGACAGGAAGAAACTCAACGAAGGCTTCGCTGCCAAGATCGACGAGTACCTCGATTCGGGTGCAGGCGAATGCTGGCTGCGGGAACCTCACATCGCGGAGATGGTCGGGAAGGCCTTGCGGCATTTTCACGGCTCGCGTTACAGACTCCATGCTTACGTGGTGATGCCCAACCACGTACACGTCCTCGTGACACCGAGTTCCGGGCATACTCTGTCGTCCATTCTGCACAGCTGGAAATCGTTCACGGCCAACGAGGCAAACAAACTTCTCGACCGAACAGGTCAGGACTTTTGGCAACGTGAATCCTATGATCATCTGGTGCGGGATGAAGAGGATTTCTGGAGAATCTCGAACTACATCCGGAACAATCCCGTCAAGGCGGGGCTGAGCCGACACCCCGAAGATTGGCCCTTTCTCTGGATGGAAGAAGTACCCGAAGAGCGCACTGAAGGTATGAGCAGGCAGGATGCCTGCGCTACGATCGAGCTCGAAGTCTTCGAGCCGAAGACGGAGACGGAGGTACCCAACGGCACGGTGACGCGCGCGAAAGCGACGTGCCTTTGCTGCGGCACGGTGCTGCCACCCGAGCGCGTGCGCGCGCAGCTCGCGGCGCAGCGCGGCGGCGCGGATGTCGTGTTCGACGCCAAGGGCCCGCGCACCGGCGGGGCGCGGATGCTTGCGGTGGTGACGCTTCGGTCCGGGGAGACTGGGCGGCATTACCGGCTGCCGACGGAACGCGACTACGAGGCCGTGCGCAAGGCGCAGGCCAGGGTAGTGGAGCTGCTGAGAGGCTGGGAGCGTGGCGGGAAGCAGGGTCTCTGCCCAGTGCCAGATGAGCCGCTGCCACCGATTGGCACCCTGGGCTTCCGCGTCCAGCGCTACGGCATGCTCCAGTGG
>DAIDBG010000175.1 GCA_027310225.1 bacterium
GTGGACATTCCCAAGCTCGCGCGCGCAGGCGTCGAGATCTTTTTCACCCAGGTTTTCCGCGACGGCTTCTTCCACGCCGACATGCATCCGGGAAACATCTTCGTCACCGCCGCCGGGCAGTACGTCGCCCTGGACTTCGGCATCATGGGCACGCTCACCGAGGTCGACAAGAATTACCTCGCCACCAACTTCCTCGCTTTCTTCCAGCGCGACTACAAGCGCGTGGCGCAGGCGCACCTGGAGGCCGGCTGGGTGCCCGCGGATACCCGCGTCGACGAATTCGAAACCGCGATCCGGGCCGTTTGCGAACCGTTCTTCGACCGGCCCCTGGGAGAGATTTCGTTCGGGCGGGCGCTGATGCGGCTGTTCCAGACCTCGCGCCGCTTCAACATCGAGATCCAGCCGCAGCTCGTGCTGCTGCAGAAGACGCTGCTCAACATCGAGGGCCTGGGACGCGAGCTCGATCCCGACCTCGACCTGTGGGAAACCGCCAAGCCCTACCTCGAGCGCTGGATGGCGGAGCAGGTCGGCTGGCGCGGCTTCGTCGAGCGCGTGAAGCAGGAGGCGCCGTACTGGAGCACCGTCCTGCCGCAGCTGCCGCGGCTGCTGCACCAGGCGCTGGCGCGGCAGGCGCAGGCCCCGACCAGCCAGGAGCTCGCCGAGCTGCTGCGCGAGGAGCGGCGCCAGAACCGCATCCTCGCCGCGATCGCGGTCGTGCTGGCGCTCGCTGTCGTCGGCCTGTTCCTGCGCTGACACCCGTGCACCACCCACACGCGCATTCGGGGCGGCGCGGCAAGCGTCCGCTTTCATATAAAATGGCGCGCGCCGCAGCCACGAGACCGCCCGCATGCTGCTCACGTTCGTGATCGCCTACCTCGCCGCGTCCATCGCCATCGGGCTGTGGGCGGCGACACGGGTGCACAATCCCAAGGATTACGTCGTCGCGGGCCGCAGCCTCCCGCTCCCCATCAACGCGGCGACGGTGTTCGCCACCTGGTTCGGCGCGGAGACGGTGCTCTCGGTCTCCGCGACTTTCACCAGGGACGGCCTCGGCGGCATCATCGCGGACCCGTTCGGCTCTTCGTTTACCCTGGTTTTCGTGGCGCTGTTCTTCGCCCGCACTTTCTACCGCATGGATCTCCTCACCATCGGCGATTTCTACCGCAAACGCTACAACAGGCCGGTGGAAGTGGTCACCAGCGTCGCCATCACCGCTTCCTACCTGGGCTGGACCTCGGCCCAGCTCACCGCGCTGGGCCTCGCATTCTCGGTCCTCTCGCAGGGAAGCATCTCCCTCAACGAGGGCATCGTGCTCGGCACCGTGGTGGTGCTCATCTACACCGTCTGGGGCGGCATGTGGTCGGTTGCGCTGACCGATCTGTTCCAGTCGGTGATGATCATTCTCGGCCTCGCCGCCATCGCCTGGCTCGCAGGCGACATGGCGGGCGGCGCGGGCAAGGTGATCATGGCGGCGGCCGAAGCCGGCAAGTTCGAGTTCTGGCCGAAGGGCGGCGCCGGGGAGTGGCTTGCTTTCTCTACCGCATGGCTGACCCTCGCGCTGGGCTCCATCCCGCAGCAGGACGTGTTCCAGCGTGTCACCTCGGCCAAGGACGAGCGGACGGCGGTCAAGGGCACCTTCATCGGCGGAATCGTGTACTTTCTCTTTGCCTTCGTGCCCGTCTTCATCGCCTACTCGGCGGTAGTGATCGACCCGGCGACCACCCAGTTGTTCAAGTCCGACGATGTGCGGGAGGTGCAGCGCATTCTGCCCGAGCTGATCCTCAGCCGGATGCCGATGTGGGCGCAGGTGATGTTCTTCGGCGCGCTGCTCTCCGCGATCCTGTCCACCGCCAGCGGCGCGCTGCTCGCACCCACCGCGCTATTTACGGAAAACGCGCTGAAGACCTTTTTCCCCGGCATGGGCGACCGCCGGTTCCTGGTAACGCTGCGGGTGGTGCTGGTGGTGTTCTCCATGGCGGCGCTGCTGTTCGCTCTCAACTCCAGGAGCACCATGTACGAGATGGTGCAGAACGCCTACAAAGTGACGCTGGTCGGCGCCTTCGTGCCGCTCGCTGCCGGAGTGTTCTGGAAGCGCGCCACAACGCAGGGAGCGTTGTGCTCGATCGGACTCGGAATCGGATCCTGGCTGGTGATGGAAATCCTCTTTGCCGATGCCGCCGTGCCGCCGCAGCTCGCCGGGCTGGTTGCAAGCCTCGCAGGCATGCTCGCCGGTTCGCTCCTGCCCCAGCGGTACGCCGCGCCGCAGCAGGCGACCGCCAAACCCGGAACTTAATTCCTCAATCACCGCCTTTCTTGCCGGGCTCGATTCCAAGTTCCTGGATCTTGCGGGTGAGCGTGTTGCGCCCGAGGCCGAGGAGCTGCGAAGCCTCGATGCGGCGGCCGCCAGTATGGGCGAGCGCCTTCACGATGAGTGCTTTTTCGAAGCGGCGGGTGAGTTCGCCCATCACGCCGGTCTCGCCGCGCCTGAGCGACGCCTCGATCTCCTTCTCCAGCGCCGCCACCCAGCCGCCCGTCGCCGGCGCCGCCGTCTCCGACCGCAGCTCCGGCGGCAGGTCCTTGACCTCGATGCTGACCGAGGGCGCCATCACCGTGAGCCAGTGGCAGAGGTTCTCGAGCTGCCGCACGTTGCCGGGAAACTCCTGCGCGGCGAGGTAGCGCAGCGTCGCCTCCGACAGCCGTTTCGCCTCCACCCCGAGCTCGCGCACGCCCTTGATGAGGAAGTGGCGCGCGAGCAGCGGTATGTCCTCGCGCCGTTCCCGCAGCGACGGCAGGCGCAGCCGGATGACGTTGAGCCGGTGAAACAGGTCGTCGCGAAACAGGCCCTGCTTCACGCGCGCCTCCAGGTCCTGGTGCGTGGCGGCGATGACGCGCACGTTGGCCTTGATCGGCTGATGGCCGCCGACGCGGTAGTAGTGACCGTCCGAGAGCACGCGCAGCAGCCGCGTCTGCAGCTCGGGCGGCATATCGCCGATCTCGTCGAGGAACAGCGTGCCGCCCTCGGCCTGCTCGAAGCGCCCGCGCCGCTGCGTCTGCGCCCCGGTGAAGGCACCGCGCTCGTGCCCGAACAGCTCGGACTCCAGCAGCTCGCGCGGGATCGCTGCGGTGTTGATGGCGATGAAAGGCTTCGCGGAGCGCGGGCTGTGGCGGTGAAGGGCGCGGGCCACCAGCTCCTTGCCGGTGCCCGATTCCCCGGTGATGAGCACCGTCGCGTGCGACTGCGACAACCGGCCGATCGCCCGGAACACCTCCTGCATCGCCGGCGCCTGGCCGAGGATCTCGGGCGCGGCCTCCGGCGCTTCCGCCGTCGTGTCCTGGCGCGCGCCCTCTTCCATCGCGCGCCGGATCAGCTCGACCGCGTGATCAACATCGAACGGCTTGGGGAGGTACTCGTAGGCGCCGTCCTGGAACGCCGTGACCGCGCTCTCGAGGTCGGAGTAGGCGGTCATGATGATCACCGGCAAGTTGGCGTGCAGCGCCCTCGCCTTCTGCAGCAGCTCCAGCCCCGACTCGCCGGGCATGCGGATGTCGCTCACCACGACCTGCGGCGCCTCGGTGTCGAGCGCTGCGAGCGCCTCCCGGGCGGAAGAGAAAGTCCTGAACGCGATGTTCTCGCGCGCGAGCGCCTTCTCGAATACCCACCGTATCGAGCGGTCATCGTCAATGATCCAGACCGGTTTCATGACATCGATGAATGGTGAAAGATCATCGAATCTTCCGCCGCGCGGACAGGCTTTTCCATTCCCTATTTCCTATTTCCCGCCTCTTCCACGGGAATCAGTATGGTGAACGTGGTGTTGCCCGGGACGCTTTCGAACGAGATCAGGCCATGATGCTGGCTGATGAAGTTCTGCGCCAGCGTCAGCCCCAGCCCGCTGCCGCCCTCGCGGCCCGATACGAGGGGATGGAAGATGCGCTCGCGCAGCGTTTCCGGCACGCCGGGTCCGTTGTCCGAGATGTCAACTGCGACCGCGTGCCGGTAGCGGCGCCGGGCAAGCGTCACCTGCCGCACGACACGCGTGGTGAGCCCGATCTCGCCCCGGCCGCGCAGCGCCTGGGCGGCGTTGCGCACGATGTTGAGCACCGCCTGGATGAGCTGCTCCCTGTCTCCTCTCACTTTCGGCAGGCTGACATCGTAATCGCGGTGGATGACGATGCCCCGCGGGTACTCGGCGAGGATGAGGCTGCGCACCCGTTCCAGCACCTCGTGGATGCTGATCTCGACCGGTTGCGGCAGTCGGTGCGGCGTGAGCAGCCGGTCCATCAGCGACTGCAGGCGGTCGGCTTCCTTGATGATGACCTGGGTGTACTCGTGCAGATTCGGGCGCTCGAGCTCGCGGTCGAGGAGCTGCGCCGCGCCGCGGATGCCGCCGAGCGGGTTCTTGATCTCGTGCGCGAGGTTGCGGATCAACTCGCGGTTGGCCTGGCTCTGGTCCAGCATCCGCTCCTCGCGCGCGATCCTGAGCTGCTGCTCGATATGGCGGAATTCGAGCAGCAGCGTGTTCGCGAACGCTTCGCCGGCCGCGTCAACCGGCGTCACGGTGCAGGACAGGCGTAGCCGCGCGCGCCCGTTTACGCCGAGCTCCAGGTCGTGCTCGGTGTAGCCGCAGTCGTTGGCACGGGCGCGCTCGATCGCGACCATCAGCATGGCCGTATCGGAAAAGAGCTTGTCGAGCGCGGCGCCCGTCACGTTGGTGCTCGATACCTCGAACAGGTTTTCGGCGGCCGGGTTGAGATAGCGCACCTGCAGTCCTTCATCCACCAGGACCACCGCGGTCGCCAGCAGATCGAGACCAGATAGGGCCGCCGGTGTCATTTCGCTACTCAACTTTTTAAATGCAAGAACCGCGCCAACACCCGGCACGGAACGGGCCGGCGGACCCGGGCGACCGCCGACGGGGAGGGTGGCGCCGGTCGGCCTGCGGCCACATCGCCGGTCGCCTCGCCGCAGCGCTACTTGGCGTTGGCCAGCTCGCGTTTCAGGTTGGCGATGTTGTCTTCGTGGAGCTTGACCTTCTTCTTGTACGGCTCGAGGCGGTCAAGCACCCGCTGGTAATTGCGTTCGCTGCCGAGCCGGATCGATTCCTGCTCGGCCAGGTCCTTCCTGGCCTGTGCGAGCAGCTTCTCCTCGTTGGCCAGCTCCTGCTCGAGGATCTTGCGGCGATCGGTGTCGCGCTGCTTTTGCGTTTCGCCGTCCACCCTGGGGAAATCCGCCGGCCTCGGCGTCCTGGCCTGCGGCTTCACACCCGGGACGGTGTTGGGGGGGGTCACGTTGAGCAGCCTGCAACCCTTCGCCTCCGACTTGATGTTGGTAAAGCGCTTGTTGCCGCGCTCGTCCACGCATTCCCAGATCTCCGCGGCTACCGCGGGGGCGAGCAGCGCGAGCAGCGCGGCCAGAGCCAGATTACGCATCACCGGTGTGGGCTTCATCTATCCAAAAACGCTTGCGTACGCCGGACGTTGACCGGAGAACATCGAAA
>DAIDBG010000203.1 GCA_027310225.1 bacterium
GGGTCTTCTGGAACTCGTGTGGGTGATTTTGGGGCATTTTAGAGTGCTGGGAGCATGCAGGTGAGGATCTTGAGCCGCAGATACTCCTCGTCACGCAGGCCGTATGCGCGACGTTGGATGACGCGAATCTTGTTGTTCAGCCCTTCCACGAACCCGAGCGAGACTTTGTTCTCGGGTTTGCAATAGGCGGCGATCCCGTCCCAATGGCGATCGATCATCTCGGCGAATTTCTCGTAGGGCTCGAGCCGCTGCCACTTCAGGCTCGCCCGCCAGTGCTCGAAGAATCGCCGCGCCCACCCCTCGCGCTCGTAGTCCCAGAGCTGACCGAAGGACTCCTTGAGCAGGTAGGCCGTGTTCAGCCGCTTGTTCGCCGCCAGCAGCGTCTTCAGGCTCTGGCGTCCCTCCATCGTCAGGTTCTCCCGATGCGAGAGCAGCGTGTATTTCTGGCCTTTGATGAATCGGCGCCGCTTGCCCGAGAGCCGGGCGTATTCGCTCTTGCGCACCGCATCGAGCGCCTCGCCCAGGTGGCGCAGGATGTGGAACTTGTCGAACAGGATCGCCGCCTGCGGTGCGTGCGCCGCGGTGGCGTTGCGAAACGGCTTCCACATGTCCATCACCGCCAGGCGAATGGCTGCCGCCTTCCTCTTGCCAAGCCAGTCGTAGAACTGCCCCATGCTCGCTTCCGAGCGGTCCTCCCCGCCAAACCAGATCGGACGGCCCCGGATCAAGTCGCTCACCACGATGCGATAGGTGTGGCCCTTGCGGATCGAGATCTCGTCAATGCCGATGGCCGTGGGCCCCGGAGTGCCCGCCCTGGCCAACTGCGCTTTCATGTACTGCTTCTCCAGGGTCTTGACCGTATCCCAGTCGAGGTTGAGCTCCGCGGCAATGTCCTTGATCGTCCCCGAGCGGCAGCGCCGGCCCACGTAGTGAGCAAAGCGCTTGGTATAGAACGGATTGTCAGCAAGAAAGCTCAGCCGCTCGCGCTTCACTTTGCCACAGCGCTTGCACTGCACGCGCCGCACCTCGAACTCCAGGTAAATGCGCGCATCCCCGCAGGACAGGTCGCGCGCTCGACGCGTGCGCCGGTCGTACCACCCCATGTGCGAGCGTGCGCACTCGCCACACAGCGTTTTTTTGAGCGCCGCACAAGGGTGATGACGCGCACTTTCGGATCACCGAACACACCGCGCACCGTGCTTTGCGGACGAAACCCGGGGAACGCGTATGCATCCCACAGCCGCCGCTGTCGCTTCGCTGAATTGGCCATCGGGAAATCATCTCAGTTTCGCGCCGCTCCGGGAACTACGGCTTTCCCTCGGCAAAAGCACGATTTATCCCCTGAATTTACCCACACGACTTCCTGAAGAGCCGATTTTCCGAAAGAGTCTGCAGAGCCTTGTTGGTCGTGTCGGCGAGCGGTTTCGCCGCGGGCTCCGCTTACGCGCAAGCGCCCGTCTATCCCACCAAAGCGATACGCATGGTCATCGCGCTCGCGCCGGGCGGGGGAGTGGATACGACCGGCCGCTTCATTGCCCAGAAGCTGAACGAAGCGTGGGGCCAGCCGGTGGTGACCGAGAATCGCCCCGGCGCGGGTGGATCGATCGCCGCGGACCTCGTGGCTCGTGCGGCTCCCGACGGCTACACCGTGCTCATGACCTCGGCGGGGATCACCATCACGCCGAGCCTCATGAAGCTGTCCTACGATCCCTACAAGGACCTGCTGCCCGTGACGATGGCCGTGGTCTCGCCCGGCGTGCTGGTGGTGCATCCGTCCCTTCCCGTGAAGGACGTCAAGGGGCTGATCGCTTTCGCCAAGGCGAGGCCGGGCGAGCTGTTCTACTCGTCCTCGGGGCAGGGCTCGGCGCAGCACCTGACGGTCGAGCTGTTCTCGCAGATGGCCGGCATCAAGATGACCCATGTGCCGTACAAGGGCACGGCCCCGAGCATCCTGGACGCGGTCGCCGGGCGCGTGGCCCTGACCGTCGCGAGCGTGATCTCGACCCGACCGATGTTCACGACGGGCAAGCTGCGCGCGCTGGCGGTCGTGGGGCCCAAGCGCACGCCGGCGCTTCCCGAGTACCCGACGATCGCCGAATCGGGCGTGCCCGGCTTCGGAGTCGAAAACTGGTACGCGCTGTTTCTCCCCGGCGGCACCAACAAGGCGATCGCAGTGAGAATTCAGGAAGCCGTATCGCGCATGCTGTCCGAGCCGGGGACCAGCAAGCTGCTTCTGGGGCAGGGCCTCGATGCCGTCGGCAACTCGCAGGACGAATTCGCCCGGCTGTATGCCCAGGAAATCTCGAGATGGGCGAAGGTCGTCAAGACCGTCGGGTTGGGGGCGAACTAAACTCGGAGAAACGTTGTAGCGAGGGGGGCAAGCCTTTAGTTCATGGCTCTGTCACGTAGGGTGAGCCCTATAAAGTGATGACCTGACCCCGCTTCGCATCACTCCACCTTTGCGCCCGACTCCTTCACGATGCGGGACCACCTCTCGACTTCGGAACGGAGCAGAGCTGAAAATTCTTTGGGGCCCGTCTGCACCGGTAAACCACCTGTTGCTGTCAGTCGCTCTTTGACGGCCGGCAGTTGCAGCACTTTCGTGATCTCCGCCGTCAATCTGTTGACGATCGCGTCGGGCGTGCCTTTGGCGACGAGAATCCCAAACCATGTGGTAGCCTGAAAGCCTTTGTACGATTCGGCAACCGTCGGCACGTCCGGCACGACGCCGACGCGCTGCAGCGACGTGATCGCAAGCGCGCGAATCGTTCCGGCTTTCATGTGCGGCATCGCCGTTTCGAGTGACGAGGAATAGAGGTCGATACGGCCGCCGATCAGGTCCGGCAACGCCTGTGCGGCGCCCTTGTAAGGCACGTATACATATTTGATGCCTGCCGTGCGCTGGAAAAGCTCGCCTGTGAGATGCGCAACCGTTCCGCTGCCGGGTGTGCCAAACGTGAGTTGCCCCGGCTTCGCTTTCGCTGCGGCAACGAAGTCGGTGAGCGTTTTATACGGCGCTTTCGCAGAGACGACGAGCGCGATTGGCGACGCGGAGACGAGCGACACCGGCACGAAATCCTTGATCGGGTCGTACGGCAGCTTGCTGTAGAGCGCAGGATTGATCGCGAGATTGCTGGTCTGACCCATCACCATCGTGTAGCCATCCGGGGCAGCCTGAGCGGCCGCTTGCAGGCCAATGTTGCCGCCGGCACCGCCGCGGTTGTCGACAACGATCTGCCAGCCGCGCGTTTCCGTCAGCTTGTTCGCGACCAGGCGCGACAGAATGTCCGTGCCGCCGCCCGGCGGGAATGGCACGATCAGCCGAATCGGCTTCGTCGGGTAATTCGCCTGTGCATAGACGCTCGCCATTGCAGCCAAACCAATACACAGCGCGGTCGCTATTGCGATAAGACGTTTCATCTGATTTTCTCCTTTATTTCGTCAAGCGCCGCGAGGATATTCTTCGCAGCCGCAACGCCCATGTTCCTGTAGGCATCGCTTGTCACGCCGCCGATGTGGGGCGTCATGATCACGCCCGGCAACCTGCGCAGAGGCAAGTCGGGTGCCGGTGGTTCGCTTGAAAAGGTGTCCAGCCCTGCGGCGCTCAAGTGGCCGCTGCGCAGCGTCTCGAGCAATGCGTGTTCATCGATCAGCCCGCCACGCGCCGTGTTGACGAGGATCGCACCCTTGCGCATGAGCGCGAGCGCCTCGCGATTGATGAGATTTACGTTTTCGGCAGTCAGCGGACAATGCAAAGACACGATGTCCGAGTTGCGCAAGACATCCTGCAGTTCGCACAACGTTATGCCGGTCGGCGCGGCTTCTACGAACGGATCGTAGGCCACGACCTGCATGCTCATCGCCATGCCCACGGCCGCGACGCGGGCGCCGATCGCGCCGATCCCGACGAGTCCCAGCGTCCTGCCGTTCAGCTCCAGGCTCTTATGCGTGGCTTTGTCCCAGTGCCCCTCGTGCATCCGCTCGTTCAACTGCGGAACCGATTTGGCACACGCGAGAATAAGCGCCCACGTGTGTTCCGCGACAGCGGCGGCATTCGTGCCCGCTGCTGCCTTGACCGCAATGCCGCACGCAGCGGCCGCCGCTACATCGATCGTATCGATGCCGCTGCCATGCTTGGAAATCACACGCAAATTCGTGCATGCGAGGATTACGCGCGGTGTGATCCGCCCATATCGCACGATGATCGCGATCGGCTGGTGTTCCGTGCACAGATAAACGAGATCGTCCTCGCTCGGCATGCAGCCGGCGTAGACCAGCTCGAAGTCGCAGAGGATCGCCTGCGCTTCGGGCGCCAGATCGGCGCCCGTGACCAAGATGACCGCCTTGGTCGACTCGGCGTTCACCGCGCTTCCTCTTCGATGACAACGTCCGCTTCCTTGAGCGCGGGCGCCAGCCAGCCGGGCGTAAGCTGCTCGCGACGCGCGATGCCCTCGAGGCGCTTGCGTTCGTCGGCGACTTTCTTTTGCCCGAGATCCGCGCTCACGCGCTCGTAGTTGCGGCGTACGTCGGGTATGCGAATCGTGCTCACATCCAATTTCTCGGGAAAAAAGGTGGCGCGACTGTAGGCGCCTCGCTTGGGCGCGGCAACGGTGTTTCGTATAATGAAACGATGGCTGGACCTGCGGCTACTATGCCGAGCGTCACGGCGGTGGCGCGTGCGCTCGATATCCTCGATGCATTCAAACCCGGCGAGACCGCGCTCACGCTCGGCGAGCTTGGCCGGCGCACACGTCTGCACAAGACCACGGTGCTGCGAATCGCGCGAACCCTCGGCGCTGCACGCTATCTCGTGCAGCTTCCGAGCGGCGCCTGGCGCCTCGGGCCCGCTGCCGGCTGGCTGGGCACGCGCTATCACCGCGGCTTCGATCAGGCCGTTGTCATCGAGCCCGTGCTGAGTGAGCTTGCTCGCAAGACACGAGAGAGTGCCGCCTTCTACGTTCGCGAGGGGAATTCCCGCATATGTGTCGTGCGCGTCGATGGGCCACAACCCATCCGCTATCACGCCCGACTGGGTGAAGTGTTGCCACTGGACAAAGGAGCCGCTGGGCGGGTGCTGCTCGCGTACTCAGACGAACCGGGCGAGCCTTACGAATCCGTTCGGCGCGCTGGCCATCACGCAACTTTCGGCGAACGCGATCCGGCCGTCGGCAGCGTTGCGGCCCCTGTGTTCGGCCAGAATCATGTGCTCGTGGGGGTGGTGGCAGTGACCGGACCCATCGAACGCTTTACGCCGGCCGCCGCCGCGAAGCACGTGCGTTTCTTGGAAAATGCCACAGCCCGGCTGACATCGGAGCTTGGTGGACATATGCGGACGGTGCGGCGATGGCGGTAATGCCGCAAGGAAGCAAGCGACGGGGCCTTTAGTTCATGGCTCTGTCACGTAGGGTGAGCCCTATAATGTATAGACCTGACCCCGGTGCCAATACTTGGCGTCCAAGACCGGAAAAATGGACAGAAGAAGCATTCCCGTCGAGCAGCTCCATCGCGGCATGTACGTGATCGAGCTGGATCGGCCATGGCTCGGCACGCCGTTCCTGTTCCAGGGCTTTCCCATCACCGACGATGAGCAGATCAAAGCCCTGAAGAAGCTGTGCAAGCACGTGTACATTGACGCCGAGCGCGAGTGGTCGTCCTCCGGCCGTGCATCAGGCGCTCCGGCAGCTTTCTTGCCCGGGCCGGTCGTCTATGCCGATACGGCGCCGGTCGAGAAGGAGTTGGTGGTCGCGAAGGAAATCTACGCCGTCTTTGCGAAAACGGTCGAGACGTGCCTCAACTTGCTGCGCACGACCGGTGAACTGGACGTGCGGCCGCTCGAGAGCGCCGTCAGGAACATGAGTGACAGCATCAAGCGCAACCCCAACGCGATGATGCTGCTGATCAGGATTCAGGAAAAGGGCGGCTACGAGATCAACCGGGCGGTGGATACCTCGGTACTGATGATCACGTTCGGACGTTTTCTCCAGTATTCGACGGAGCGGCTGGAACTTCTGGGGTTGTCCGGATTGCTCCTGGACATCGGCAAGGCCAGGGTGCCTGACGCCATTCTGCGCAAGCCGGGCCTGCTGACTCCCGAGGAGTACGAGCTGGCAAGGGGGCACGTCATGCACTCGCTCGATCTCATCCGCAAGACGTCGGGCCTTCCCGCGGGTCTGGAAGAAATCGTTCTGCAGCACCATGAGAGGCAGGACGGCAGCGGATACCCCCTGAAGCTGCAGGCTCCCGACATATCCATTGACGGGGCGATGGCCGCCCTGGTGGACAGCTTCTCGGCGCTTACTTCGGCGCGCCCGTATGCCGAGCAGCTCTCGC
>DAIDBG010000210.1 GCA_027310225.1 bacterium
CCCTGCCGGGACGTGGGCCGAGCCATTCCGTTTGATGGGATGCACCGCTGCTTCAGCGAAGTGCGTCGTCCACATTTGAAGGCTCTTCCCGCGAAGCCCCATCGTGCGGCGACCGATGTCGACCGCGAAGACGACCCTGCACCCGGCATACGCGTTCGACGCCTCGTTCCCGGTAGGGACGCTCATTGCTGAGCGCCCCCCGGACAGATCCGTACGAGCGGAATTCCCGCATACGGCTCCTACCTCGGGTGTCTGGCGGCGAAGCGCGCGCTCGGCCAGGGATGAAGGATTCTCGGCTTGGGGAGAAATTCGTCGGCCAGTTTCCCCATCCGTTCCCACGGCACGTGCGCCCGCTGGCTGCGGCGCGAAAGCTGCCGACGCCAGAGGGCGGTGACGTGATAGCGGAACGCCGTCAGCGCCAACCCGTTGGTCGGCACGGCGTGATAGGCGAAATAGCCCGAGACGACGCTTGCAAGCCATTTACCCGTTTCCGAGATCGGCCTGTTGGTGCGCCGTCGCAACGCCTCCTTGATGTCTCGAAGCTTCGTCCGCATGCGGTCACCCCGCGACTTCCTTCTGACACGAAAGTCGCCGCGGCGGGTTTGGTCGCATATCAGCACGAAACCCAAGAACTTGAAGGTCTCCGGCTTGGAGCGCCCACGCTTCTTGCAGTTCTGCGCCGCAAAGCGCCCGAACTCGATCAGCCGGGTCTTGTCCGGATGCAGCGATAACGAAAACTCCGCCAACCTGTCGCGCATCGCGTTCCAGAATCTCCGGGCGTCGCTCTCATGCTGGAAGCCGACGACGATGTCGTCGGCATACCGAACCATGATCATGTCGCCCGTAGCCTCGCGCCGTCGCCAGCGTTCGGCCCAAAGATCGAAGACGTAGTGGAGGTAGACGTTGGAGAGCAGCGGCGAAATCACCGAGCCCTGACCCGTCCCCTTTTCCTCAACCGTCACGATCCCATCTTCGAGAACTCCAGCGCGCAGCCATTTCTGGACGAGCCGGATGATGCGCGGATCGCCGATCCGATGCTCCAGGAAGCGGACGACCCATTGCTGGGAAACTTCCGTAAAGAACGATCGGATGTCGGCGTCGAGAATGAAGTTCACCTTCTTGCTGCTGATCCCGACAATCAGCGCGTCCAGCGCATCGTGCTGGCCGCGATCCGGCCGGAATCCATACGAGAACCCGAGGAAGTCTTCCTCGTAAATCTCGCTCAGCACTGCGGCGACGGCTTTCTGTACGATCTTGTCCTCGAGAGCCGCAACTGCAAGCGGGCGCTTGCTCCCGTCGTCCTTCGGAATGTAGCTCCGACGCGACGGCTGCGCCCGATACGCCCCGCCGTGAACCCGCGCATGCAAATCCTCGATCCTGCGATCGAGGTCCTGCTCGTAGGTCCTCCACGTCATGCCGTCCACGCCGGGCGCGGCGGACCGCTTCAGCGCATGAAACGCCGTTTCCAGCATGGCGATGTCAACATGGTGCAGGAGCGCCGTGAACTTCTCCTTCTTCCTTTCCCCTGCGACTTTCCGCACGCGGTCCAGCGCCTGTGACACGCTTCCCCGGTTCTGAGCCCGGCGAGTGCTTTGCTGGTCCGCGTTCCCCTCGGTCTCCGCCCTTGGC
>DAIDBG010000230.1 GCA_027310225.1 bacterium
GCATCGTGCGGCAGATGCGCGTGAAGTCCCCCGGGCGCTACATGGAAGCCGCGGAACGCGGCGCCCCGGTCCAGGAGGAGCACGAGGTCGGGGTGGAAGCGGCCGGCTTCGAATTCATGATGAACGCCCTGCGGCTCACTGCGGGGTTCCCGGCGGCGCTGTTTGAGGAGCGCACCGGGCTGCCGTTGACCGCCGTACTGCGCGGGCTGGAGGAAGCCGAGCGCCGCGGCCTGATCACGCGCGACCACGACCGCATCCGGCCAACCCCGCTCGGCCAGCGCTTTCTCAACGATCTGCTGCAGCTTTTCCTTCCGCAGGAGCGGGAAAAAGTTTGACAGTCACGGCCGCCGGCGCACGACGATTCTCTGCGCGCCCGGGTTGAGCGGGTGGTCAGACCTCAATCTGGATACCGCGGCAGCGCGTGTAATGCGCCGATGGGTCGAAAATGATGTCAACGTTCCGGCTAACGCGCCGTCCGCTTGCGGGCGGTCACCGTTGAGCCGGCGGTTGGACGTGACCTCTTCTCCTGCAGTCGGCCGGACACGTATTTGTGGAGGACGCTCGCAATGAGCGTCTGATCGGGTCGCCCGACCTGGTGATGTCTAACGCGATTGCGATGACGCGCGCGTGGAAGCGCGTAGCGCTTTCCCGCGCCGCCGTCGATCGCGCGGTTATGCGGCTTCCACCTCAACAAGTTCGCTTGTTGAGGAAGGAGCCGGGATCGGTTGCCCCTCTTCCTTCAAGCCTTCCAGGTGGAGTTCGATTGCATCGCGAATCAGGGACAGAACTTCACCCTTCGATTCACCCGCCGCGACGCAGCCCGGAAGATCCGGAACATATGCCCCGTAGGACGAGGGACCCTTTTCAACGACGACAAGGTATCGCATATGCTTCACTTCTCCTTCTTCAGCCCGGCCTGCTTCAGCGGAAAAGGGGACGCACCCCTTTTCTCAGGCCTTCTTCGGCCGCCCGCGCGGTCGCAGCCGCAATACCTGCTTCGCTTGGCGCTCGAGCTTGCACACGAATCTCTCGCTCCCGCACGGCAGTCCTCGCTCAACGTGCCGGCGCAGCACCTCGAGCTGCTGCGGCCGCTCGCCCTCGGCGAGCCACGCCGACCAGTCGCCCACCAAGCCGAATTGCCTCAACCACCCCAGCGCCTTCGTCAATACCGTCCGCCTCTTCGGGAACCGCTACCACATGCATGTGATTGGTCATCAGGCAGTAGGCGAGGACCTCGACGCCGTGCTTCGCGCAGTATTGCGCGAGCCACTGCAGGTATGCCTCACGATCGGCGTTGCTGAAGAAGACGTTCTCGCGGCGATTGCCGCGCTGGGTGATGTGATGCGCCACCCCCGCAAAGATCGGTCGGGCCAGCCTCGGCATGCGCCGAGTCTATCATCACGGCGGCTGATTATTTCGCGAGGGCTTTCTCGACGAGCGCGCGCAGCTCGGGAGCGAGCGGCAGGTCGAGCGCCGCCGCACGCCCCCGCTTCGACATTTTCTCCCAGGTCTTGCGCAGGATGCCCTTGAGCTTTTCCTCGTCGTGCTTCTTCGCGAAGTCGGCGAAATAGTTCTCGAGGAATACCAGGTCCACGACATCCTCGAGCAACTGCGATTCGGGATCGGCCTTGAGCCGCTCCTTCCTCACGAGCGACTGCACGCGCTTGATCGTTGCCTCGTCGTAGCCTGCTTCCTTCAGGATCGCGCCGGCGGTTTCGGCATGAAAGCGGGCGAGCGCGGTGCGCCACTGCTTGTAGCCCTCGCGGCCCAGGGGGTACCGGCTTCGCGGAATGGTCCAGCGCCGGATGTGCTGGCAGCGGGCGGCGAGCCGCAGCGCCTCAGAGGCCGCGGGCTCGAGCTGCTCGAGCCACGCCGTCATGCGCTGCGCATAGACAAGCTCCCTGGGACGGGCCGTCCCCCGGTCCATCTCGTGGTTCGGGTCCTCTGTATTGGCGGCGTCGAACCGGGCGATCGCCTTCTCGAAAAGCGGTGAGAACGGTGTCATCGCCCGATTGTAAATCCTGTTCCGGGAACCCGGCAACGCATCGAAACCGCAGGTGAACGCCGATCATCCGCGTTGATCGCCAGCCGCCTGCGCCTGCGCTGACGGCTCGCCGGCGATGCGCCGGCGAAAGACGATGTCCCACACCCGGTGCCCCAGGCGCAGTCCGCGGCTCTCGAACTTGGTGAGCGGCCGGTATTCGGGGCGCAGCGCGAACCCGTCCGCGGTATTGGCGAGCAGCGGTTCGGCTGACAGCACTTCGAGCATCTGCCGGGCGTAATCCTCCCAGTCCGTCGCAATGTGCACGTACGCGCCGGGCTTCATCCGGGTCGCCAGCAACCGAACAAACGGCGCCTGCACCAGGCGCCGTTTGTGGTGGCGCTTCTTCGGCCACGGATCGGGAAAGAAGATGTGCGCCCCGTCGAGGCTCGCGGGCGCGATCATGTGCTCGAGCACTTCCACCGCGTCGTGCTGGACGATGCGCACGTTGGCGAGCCCGCGCCCGGCGATGCGCTTGAGGAGACTCCCCACGCCCGGCGCATGCACCTCGATCGCCAGGTAGTCGTTCCCGGGGTGCTGCGCCGCGATGTCGGCGGTGGTCTCGCCCATGCCGGAACCGATCTCGAGAATCTTCGGCGCCGCGCGCCCGAACACGCGGTCGAGGTCGAGCAGGCCGGGCGCGAAGGCGATGCCGAACCGCGGCAACAACTCGTCGCGGGCGCGGTTCTGCGCGGCGGTGACGCGCCCCTGGCGGAGCACGTAGCTGCGGATGGGACGATAGGGCTTGTCCATGGGCGCGGTGCGCTGGCGGCCTGGTGGCGGTGGGGCGGAGACGGCCGCGCTGCCGCGGATTTTCGCAGATTCGCCGGGGCCGGGACAGGACGCCGCGCCGTGGTTTGAAGCTGTTTCGCAAAGGGGGTAAGGTAGGCGCGCGTGAGTGCCCAGGGAGGGGGCACGATGGGAGCCAGCGACCGTACCGTCCCGCTGTCAGAAACCGTCAAACGGGCCCGGCAGAGCCCGGTGGCGTTCGTGGTGTTCGCCGTGGGGCTGGCGCTTTCCTTCGGCGCGTGGCGCGTCGCCGAGAGGGAGATCGGCGGTGAGGCGGAGGCCAGGTTCCAGCGCGAGATAGCGCAGGCGACGGGAATATTGGACTGGCGCCTCCGGGACAATATCAACCTCGTGCTCGGGCTGCAGGGCCTGTTTGCCGCGTCCCGTCAAATCGAGCGGGACGAATTCCACAGCTACCTCTCGACTTTCAATCTGGCACAACGCTATCCCGGCGTGCTGCTGGTGTCCTACAGCCAGCGGGTAACGGCTGCGGGGAGGGCCGCCTTCCTGCGGCGGATGCGGCGCGACACCAGCATTGACCCGCGGGGCAATCCGGGTTTCGCGATCAAGCCGCCCGGCGAGCGCGGCGAGTACGTGGTGGCGGCGTACGTGGAACCGATGGCGGGCAATGAGACAACGCTGGGGCTCGACCTCATCGCCGATCCGCAGCGCCGCGCCGATATCGCGCTTGCCCGCGATACCGGAGAACCGGTGGCCTCGGGCCCGTTCCCGGCGACGGTCGCTCCCGACGCGGTTTCCTTCGCGGTGCGCGCGGCGATTTACCGGCGCGGCCTGCCGGTCGGAACGGCGGCGCAGCGGCGGGAAGCGTTCCAGGGTGTCGTGGCGGTGGTGATCCAGCTCGATAATCTGTTCGGCGCCCTGCTGGGCAGGCAACTCGGCAGCAGCTTCGATCTTGTCGTGCGCGACATGGGCCCGTTGGGGACGGCCATGCAGCCGCCGGCCGGGGACAACCTGCTGTTCGACAGTCGCCGGATGTTCGGGATGGAAGCCGCGAACAGGGCGGAGGGTCCTTCCATGCGCCAGACGATGGTCCTCGATGTCGCGGGACGCAACTGGCAGTTGGAGTTCAATGCCCCCGCCGCATCGGTTGGCAGCGGGAAGGCGCTGCCGCGGGTGATCCTGGCGAGCGGCATCGGCACGAGCCTGCTGCTGTTCTGGCTGTTCTGGACGCTGTCGGCTTCGCGCGCGCGCGCGTTGAAGCTCGCCGAGCAGGCGACCGTCACGCGCACGGCCGAGGTCCTGCGCGAGCAGCTCGCCTTCATCCAGCAACTGATCGAGGCCGTGCCGCAGCCCATCTTCTTCAAGGACGCCGCCGAGAGGCGTTACCTCGGGGTCAACAAGGCGTGGGAAAAATTCTTCGGCATCCCGCGCGAGCAGTTCATCGGCAAGACCGTGTTCGAGCTTTATCCCAACGACCCGGAGCGGGCGCAGAAGCACCATGCCAAGGACGAGGAACTGTTCGCGAGCCCCGGCAGCCAGTCCTACGAGGCGGCGATCGTCGCCGCCGACGGGCGCGTGCATCACACGATCTACAACAAGGCGACTTTCAACAAGTCCGACGGCTCCGTCGCGGGGCTCATCGGCACCATCACCGACGTGACCGGGCTCAAGGAGGCGGAGGCGGCGCTGCGCGAGAGCGAGGCGCGGTTCCGCGACCTGACCGAGCTCTCCTCGGACTGGTACTGGGAGCAGGACGCGGATTTCCGGTTCACGCAGCTCTCCTCCAAGGTGACCGATTTCGACCTGGGCGTCGAGGAACACATTGGCAAGCAGCGCTGGGAAATACCCCTCATCGGGGTGAGCGACGAGCAGTGGGAGGCGCACAAGCGCCTGCTCGCTGCGCACGAGCCGTTCCGGGATTTCGTCTATCAGCGCTACAACAGACATGGCGATCTGCGCACGATCAGTGCGAGCGGGCGGCCGATCTTCGACGAGCAGGGGCGTTTCAGGGGCTACCGCGGCACCGGCAGGGACGTCACGGAGCAGAAGCGGGTCGAGGAGAGGATCCGGCACCTCGCGCACCACGACGCCCTTACCGGGCTGCCCAACCGCATGCTGCTGCACGACCGCATCGGGCAGGCCATCGCCCAGGTGCAGCGCAGCCGCAGGGTGGCCGCGCTGCTGTTCATTGACCTCGACCGGTTCAAGACCGTCAACGACTCGCTGGGGCACCACGTCGGCGACGGCCTGCTGCGCGCGGTCGCGGAACGGCTGGTCGCGTGCATGCGGAGCACCGATACGGTGGCGCGCATCGGCGGCGACGAGTTCGTGGTGGTGCTGACCGACCTCAACCAGGCCGAGGATGCCGGCCCGGTGGCGCAGAAGGTGCTGGCGGCGCTGTCGCAGCCGCTCCGGATTGACGGTCACGAGCTGCACGTCACCCCCAGCATCGGCATCTGCGCCTGTCCCCACGACGGCGAGGACGTCGAGACGCTGATGCGCAACGCCGACGCTGCGATGTACCACGCCAAGGGAAAGGGGCGCAACAACTACCAGTTCTTCAGCGGGGAGATGACCGCCACCGCGCACCAGCGCCTGCTGCTGGAGAACGACCTGCGCCACGCCCTGGAGCACGGGGAGGTC
>DAIDBG010000235.1 GCA_027310225.1 bacterium
GAACTGCACGTCGCCGCCCGCGGCCGCGCCGCGCGCGAGCAGCGCCTGCGCCTGCCTGACAGTCAGCTCGCGCAGCAGCTCGCCGCGCCTGCCGGCCACGCCGACCGTGTCCATGAGAAAGATCAGCTTCTCGGCCTTGAGCGCGACCGCAGTCGAGGCTGCCACGTCCTCGAGCGGGAGATTGAACACCTCGCCGGTGGGCGAATAACCGAGCGGCGAGAGCAGCACCAGCTCGTTGTCCTCGAGCCGCTTCGATATCGCCGCCGCGTCCACCTTGCGCACTTCCCCGGTATGCATGAAATCCACGCCGTCCACCACGCCGATCGGCTTGGCTCTGATGAAGTTGCCGCTCGCCACCCGGATGTCGGCGCCCGCCATGGGCGAATTGGGCAGCCCCATCGAAAGCAGCGCCTCGATTTCCACCCGCAGCCGGCCACTCGCCTCTTTCGCGCAGGCGAGCGCCACGTCGTCGGTGACGCGCAGGCCCTTGTGGAAGCGGCTGCGGCGGCGGCGCTCCTTGAGCTTCGCCTCGATCTGCGGGCGCGCGCCGTGCACGAGCACCAGCCGCACGCCGAGCGCCGCGAGAAGATTCAGGTCGTAGGTGAGGTCGAAGAACCGGCCATCGGCCACGACCTCGCCGCCGAAAGCGATGACGAAAGTGCGGCCGCGGAAAGCGTGGATATAAGGCGCGACCGACTGGAACCAGTCAATGAAGCGATCCTGGCTGGAGAGCCGCTGCCGCCGCGGCGACTGCGGCGCCCGCCCGGGCCCGGCTTCCGCCGGCGGGACGGGCTTTTCTGGTGCCTCGGAAATTGGCGCTCTCCCTGTGTGCTCGCAGGCTCCCTCCCGCATCCCGGTGCGCAAAGGCATTCCGCTGCGATTTCAAGCACATATTATGCGATCTTCGGGTGAATGGGAAATGGGAGCGAGGAGACAGCCGTCCCGGCTTGCAGTGCGCTCCCCCGTTAGAAGTCCCCCCACAGCGCCTGCATCGCCGCCAGCGCCGCGAGCGCCGCCGTCTCGGTACGGAGCACGCGCGGACCGAGCCGCACCGGCTGGAATCCCGCCCGCTCGGCGGCGCGCTCCTCTTCGGGCGCAAGCCCGCCTTCGGGCCCAGCAAGCAGCATCACGCTTCCCGCCGGTTTCGGCCGTTCGCGCAACCCCCCGGCACCACGCGGCGTGAGCATCAGCCTCACGCCGTGATCGTGCGCGCCAGCTATCCGGGCGAGCCATTCGTGGAGCTCGAGCAGCGGCTCAACGGCCGGCACGCGGTTGCGGCCGCACTGCTCGCAGGCGGCGATCGCGACCGCCCGCCAGTGCGCGATGCGCCTTGCCGCGCGCTCCGCGCCGAGCCGCACCACGCTGCGCTCCGCGGCCAGCGGCTGGATCGCCGCAACGCCCAGTTCCACCGCCTTGCGGACCGTGAACTCCATGCGCTCGCCGATCGAGACCGCCTGGCCGAGGACGATCTCCAGGGAAGATTCGCGCTCCACGCAACGACGGCCGAGCACCTTCACCGTCACGCTCTCCCTGCCCGCGCGCTCCACCACCGCGTCATAATCGGCGCCATCGCCATTGAAGAGCGTTACGGCATCCCCCGTCTCAAGGCGCAGCACCCGCACCGCGTGATGGGCCTGCGGCGGCGGCAGCGAGCACGTGTGCCCCGGTTCCAGCCCGCCTGAAAAATACATGCGCATCCGGTTCTTGCCCCCACACTTCGCGGGCGAAGATTATGCCATGCCGGGCACGGCTGACCGCCCGATCGTGCAGGAACACACGCTTTTGTGCGGGGGCAAAGCGGACTAGAATCGCGGTTTTTGCGGGAGCGCCATGAAAATCGTCATCCTGGGCGCCGGGCAGGTCGGCTCGACGGTTGCCGAAAGCCTGGTGTCCGAGGCCAACGACATCACCGTCGTTGACGTCGAGCCGCAGCGGCTGAAGCGGCTGCAGGACCGTCTCGACCTGCGCACCGTGACCGGCAACGCCGCGCATCCCGCGGTGCTGGAGCAGGCCGGCGCGCGCGACGCCGACATGATCCTCGCGGTGACCCAGAGCGACGAGACCAACATGGTCGCGTGCAAGCTCGCCGCCACCCTGTTCAACATCCCGACCAAGATCGCGCGCATCCGCTCCGCCGACTACCTGTCGCACCCGGAAATCTTCTCGCCCGAGAACTTCGCGGTGGACCACTCGATTTGTCCCGAGCAGCTCCTGTGCGATTACATCGCCAAGCTGCTCGAGTTCCCCGAGTCGCTGCAGGTGCTCGAGTTCGCCGACGGCAAGGTGAGCCTCGTTGCGGTCAAGGCGTTCCACGGCGGCCCGCTGGTCGGCCACGAGATCCAGTACCTGCGGAGCCACATGCCGCGCGTCGAGACCCGGGTGGCGGCGATCTTCCGCCACGACAGTCCGATCGCCCCCGAAGGCGGGACCGTGGTCGAGGCCGGAGACGAGGTGTTCTTCATCGCAGCGACCGAGGACATCCGCGGCGTGCTGCGCGAGCTGCGGCGCATGGACAAGCCGGTGAAGCGCGTGATGATCGGCGGGGGCGGCAACATCGGGCGGCGGCTGGCCGGGGCGATCGAGAAGCGCTACGAGGTCAAGCTCATCGAGTTCAACAAGGCGGGCGCCGAGCGGCTGGCGGCCGAGCTCAACCGCACCCTGGTGCTTTCGGGGGACGTCACCGACGAAGAGCTGCTCGAGTCCGAAAACATCTCCGAGATGGACGTTTACTGCGCGGTCACCAACGACGACGAGACCAACATCATGTCCTCGCTCCTCGCCAAGCGGTGCGGCGCGCACAAGGTGATCGCGCTTATCAACCGCGGCTCCTACGTGAACCTGGTCCAGGCGGGACAGATTGACATCGCGATCTCGCCGGCGCAGGCCACGATCGGCACGCTGCTCGCGCACGTGCGGCGCGGCGATTGCGCGGTGGTGCACTCGCTGCGGCGCGGCGCGGCGGAGGCGCTGGAACTGGTCGCGCACGGCGATCCCAAGTCTTCCAGGGTCGTAGGCCGCCGGGTCGAGGAGATCGAGCTGCCCAAGGGAATCACCATCGGCGCCCTCGTGCGCCGCCACGAGCGTCCGGGCACCGGGCGGACCAACGGCACCGGCTACAAAGTCATCATCGCGCACCACGACACCGTGATCGAGCCCGGGGACCACGTCATCGTGTTCGTCCTCAACAAGCGCATGGTGCCCCAGGTCGAGAAGCTGTTCCAGGTGGACATCGGCTTCTTCTAGGAGTGTGCTGGACTTTGGCCCGACCCGCTCCTTACGCAAAACCGCCCGCAGCCACAAGGCAGAATCGGATGCGAAAGTGGCGGAAACCCTGACTCTCAACCACGCACGGCCCTCGCAGAACGTGCTCGCGGTCCTGCACGTGCTGGGGCTGCTAATCGTGATCTTCGCCGGCACCATGCTGGTGCCGATCGCCACCGCGCTCATCTACCGTGACGCCGCGATCGGCGCCTACGGCAAGGCGATGGCGATCACGGCGACCGGCGGGGCGGTGCTGTGGCTCGCGACGCGCCACGCGCAGCGCGAACTGCAGGTGCGCGACGGCTTTCTGCTGGTCACGCTGGTGTGGTCGGTGCTGCCGGCCTTCGCGGCCCTGCCGCTCATGTTCTTCATGCCGGACCTCAGCTTCACCGACGCCTATTTCGAGACCATGTCGGGCCTCACTACCACGGGCGCGACGGTGCTCTCCGGTCTCGACCGGCTGCCCCCTTCCATCAATATCTGGCGCGGCTTCCTGCAGTGGCTGGGGGGCATGGGCATCATCGTGCTGGCGGTCGCGATCCTGCCCCTGCTCGGCGTCGGCGGCCGGCAGATCTTCCGGGCGGAGACGCCCGGGCCGATGAAAGACACCAAGCTGACACCGCGCATTACCGAGACCGCCAAAGGGCTCTGGCTCGTGTATTCACTCATCACCGCGGCAGCCATTCTGTCCTACTGGGCCGCGGGCATGAGCCCGCTCGATGCGGTGATGCACAGCTTCACCACCATGAGCCTGGGCGGGTTCTCGACTCATGACGCGAGCTACGGCTTTTTCGACTCGCCGTTGATCGAGGCGGTTACCACGGCATTCATGCTGATCGCCGGCGTCAACTTCGCCACGCATTTTCTCGTGCTGCGCAGGCGCAGCTTCCAGCCGTACCGCCTCGACCCCGAGGTGCGCTGGCTCGTGATCGTGCTGCTCGCGAGCAGCGCGGGGCTGGCGTGGTTCCTGTGGCTGAAGGGCGTCTATCCCGATTACTGGACGGCCCTGCGCTACGCGACCTTCAACACGGTTTCGATCGCGACGACGACGGGCTATGCCAACACCGACTTCAACCTGTGGCCGATCTTCGCGCCCCTGTGGATGCTGTTCCTGAGCACCTTCGCCTCCTGCGCGGGCTCGACCGGCGGCGGCATCAAGATGATCCGCGCGCAACTGCTGTTCCTGCAGGGCCTGCGCGAGATGGTGAAGCTGCTGCACCCCCAGGCGCAGGTGCCGGTGAAGCTCGGCGGGCAGGTCGTGGCGAACCAGATCGTGTTCGCCGTGCTCGCCTTCATGTCGCTGTGGGGCGCGAGCGTCACGATCGCGACTTTCCTGCTGCTCGCTACCGGCATGGACTTCGTCACCGCCTTCACCGCGGTGATCGCCACCATCACCAACACCGGGCCCGGTCTCAACCAGGTGGGGCCGGCGACGACCTACGCCGTGCTCTCGGATTTCCAGACCTGGGTGCTGTCGTTCGCGATGCTGATCGGGCGGCTGGAGTTGTTCACGGTGCTGATCCTGTTCACTCCCGCGTTCTGGCGCAAATGACGGTGAACGGCAAAAGCAGGCGCGGCGCCGCATGCCCCCCCGCGCCCGACACTCCGGAGGGCGCGCGCCGGCGCGCGTTTCCGGGCAGCCGGGGAGCTTATCAAGATTGTCGGTGTCGAAGCCGAAGGCACAGTACAATATGCGGCAGGCGGGCAACGGCGCGGGCCATGCAAAACGTCAACCTCACGCACCACTTCCTCATCGCGATGCCCGCGATGGCGGACCCGCATTTTGCGAGGACGCTCACCTACATCTGCGAGCACAACGATCAGGGCGCGCTCGGCATCGTGGTAAACCGGCCGACCGAGATGAACCTGCACGCGCTGCTCGAGCAGGTGAGCATTCCGCTCGCCCGCGACGAGTTCAAATCCGTACCGGTGCATTTCGGCGGCCCGGTTCAGGTTGACCGCGGGTTCGTGCTGCACACGCCGCTCGGCCAGTGGCAGTCCACGCTCGCGGTGAGCTCCGAGATTGGGCTCACCACATCGAAGGATATCCTGCAGGCGGTGGCGCGCGGCGAGGGCCCGGGCAAGATGCTGATCACGCTGGGTTACGCTGGCTGGGCGCCGGGCCAGCTCGAGCACGAGCTCGCCCAGAACGCCTGGCTCACCGTACAGGCCAGACCCGAGGTGATCTTCGACCTGCCGGCGGAAGAACGGTTGCCCGCCGCCATGAGCCTGCTCGGCATCGATTTCTCCACCCTTTCTGACCAGGCGGGACACGGCTGACGAAGTTCCGAGTTCAGGGTTCACCGTTCCGAGTTGAATCGTGAATTTCACACCAGACAGACCACGGAACACGGAACCCGAAAGCCGGAACCGCGCGAAAACGGGGATCGTTCTCGCGTTCGATTTCGGCACGCGGCGCATCGGCGTCGCGGTGGGCGACTTCGAGACCCGGCTCGCCCATCCCCTCACCACCATCACCGCGGCGGAAACCCGCGCGCGCTTTGCCGCGATCGAGCGGCTCGTCATGGAATGGCGGCCGGTATTGCTGGTGGTCGGCTGCCCCGCGCACGCCGACGGCACGGAGCATCCGGTGGGACGCCTTGCCCGTCGTTTCGCGCAGCGCCTGACGGGCCGCTTCGGCATCCGCGCCGTTCTGGCCGACGAGCGGCTCACCTCGCAGGAAGCCGAGTGCGCGCTGCGTGCGGCGGGCGTGCGCGGCGCGCGGCTCAAGGCCGGTCTCGACCCGGTTGCCGCCCAGCGCATACTCGAATCCTATTTCGCGTCCGCGAAATAGGATGAGACAGGGAACAGGAAATGGAAATGGTGAACCATGGCAATGGAACGACGGCCCCAGTTTCCTGTTCCCATTCGCCGCTCGCTGGCGAGCGGCGAATTGTGATACCCTAGCGCCCCGCGAGAATGATCAAAAGATGCCCGGCAATCCGTTACCCGACGCCGAGCAGTTGCTGAAGGCGCTGATCGAGCAGATGCGCCCCACGGTGGGGGTGGAAACGGGTTTGATCGGGATTCACACCGGCGGCGTCTGGGTCGCCGAACGGTTGCACCAGGCGCTCCGGCTCAGGGCCCCGCTCGCCACCCTTGACGTCTCCTTCTACCGCGACGACTACCAGAGTCGCGGGCTGCACCGCGACGTCAGGCGCTCCGAGATCCCGTTCGAGGTCGAAGGCCGCGACCTGGTCCTGGTTGACGACGTGCTCTACACCGGCCGCACCATACGCGCGGCGCTCAACGAGCTGTTCGACTACGGCCGGCCGGCGAGCGTCAGGCTGGCGGCGCTGGTTGACCGCGGCGGGCGCGAGTTGCCGATCGCCGCGCAGTTCACCGGCGCCAGGATCGGGCTCGAGCCGGGCCAGAGCGTCGAGCTTCAGCGCGAGGCGGGCGGGCGTCTCAACCTCGTGCTGCACGGGAACGGCGACCCGCCATGTGGCTGAACCCGTCCAATCCCCAGCTGAACCGCCAGGGCCAGCTGCACCACCTGCTCTCGCTCGAGGGGCTGCCCGCGGAAATCCTGTGGCAGATCCTCGACACCGCGAAATCGTTCGTCGGGGTCAAGGTGAAGAAGCTGCCGCTGCTGCGCGGAAAGGCGGTGTTCAACCTGTTCTTCGAGCCGTCCACCCGCACCCGCACCACGTTCGAGATCGCCGCCAAGCGCCTGTCGGCGGACGTCATCAATCTCAACATCAGCGCCTCCTCCCAGAGCAAGGGCGAGAGCCTGCTCGACACGGTGGACAACCTCTCGGCAATGCACGCCGACATGTTCGTGGTGCGCCACGGCGAAAGCGGCGCGCCGCACTTCATCGCGCGCCACGTCGCGCCGGACATTCACGTGATCAACGCCGGAGACGGGCGCCATTCGCACCCGACGCAGGGCCTGCTCGACATGTACACCATCCGCCACTACAAGAAGGACTTCTCGAGCCTGCGGGTGGCGATCGTGGGCGACATTCTGCACTCGCGGGTGGCGCGCTCGCAGATCCACGCGCTCACCACGCTCGGCTGCCCCGAGATCCGCATCATCGGCCCCCGGACGCTGCTGCCCCCTCACGTCGAGCAGCTCGGCGTGCACCTCTACCACGACATGCGCCAGGGCCTGAGGGAGGTTGACGTGGTCATGATGCTGCGGCTGCAGAACGAGCGCATGCAGGGCGCGCTGCTGCCCTCGGCCCAGGAGTTCTACAAGTACTACGGGTTGACCGAGGACAAGCTCGCGGTTGCCAGGCCGGACGCGATCGTGCTGCACCCCGGACCGATGAACCGCGGCGTGGAGATTGATTCCAGCGTGGCCGACGGAAGACAGTCGGTGATCCTGCCCCAGGTCACGTTCGGCATCGCGATCCGCATGGCGGTGATGAGCATCCTGGCCGGGAACAAGTAATGATGAGTGCAGAATGCAGAATGCAGAACGGGGCCGCGCGATGCGCGGCGCAGAATCCCACTCTGCACTCTGCACTCTGCACTCCGCACTCTGCACTAGGATGAAGATCCACATCAAGGGCGGCCGGCTGATCGACCCGGGGAACGGCGTGGACGCGCCGCGCGACGTCTTCATCGCCGCGGGCAAGATCGTTGCGGTCGGCGAGGCGCCCAGGGGCTACACCGCGAACCGCGTGATTGACGCGACCGGCCTCGTGGTCTGCCCGGGGCTGGTGGATCTCGCGGCACGGCTGCGCGAGCCGGGCTTCGAGTACATGGCGACGCTGGAGTCCGAGATGGAAGCGGCCATCGCCGGCGGCGTCACGAGCCTCGCCTGCCCGCCCGACACCGATCCCCCGCTCGACGAGCCCGGGCTGGTCGAGATGCTCAAGTTCCGCGCCAGGAACCTCAACCAGGCGCGGGTCTATCCGGTCGGCGCGCTCACCGAGGGCCTGAAAGGCGCGCGCCTCACCGAAATGGCGGAGCTCAAGGACGCGGGCTGCGTCGCATTCTCGCAGGCCGACGCCCCCCTCACCGACAACCAGGTTCTCTACCATGCGCTGCAGTACGCCGCCACGTTCGGCTTTGCGGTCTGGCTGCGCCCGCAGGACTCCGCGCTCGCCCGCAACGGCGTCGCGCACGACGGCCAGGTCGCAACGCGCCTTGGTCTCGCGGGGATCCCGGTATGCGCGGAGACGGTGGCGCTCTCGACCTTCCTGATCCTTGCGCGCGAGACCGGCGCACGCGTGCATCTCGCGCGGCTCTCGAGCGCCGAGGGCGTGGACCTGGTGCGCCAGGCGAAGCGCCAGGGTCTGCCGGTCACCTGCGACATCGCCGTCCACCACGTGCACCTCACCGAGATGGACATCGGCTATTTCGAGCCCAGCAGCCACCTCATCCCGCCGCTGCGGAGCCTGCGCGACCGCGACGCGCTGCGCGCGGCGCTCGCCGACGGCACGGTGGACGCAATCTGCTCCGATCACACGCCGGTGGACGAGGACGCGAAACAGCTGCCGTTCGCCGCGGCCGAACCCGGCGCGACCGGGCTGGAGCTCCTGCTGCCGCTCACGCTCAAGTGGGCGGAGGAATCGGGGACGAAGCTGCCGTTTGCGCTCGCCAGGATCACCTTGGAGGCGGCGCGCGTGCTGAACATTGACGCCGGGCGCCTCACGCCGGGGGGCGCCGCCGACATCTGCATCTTCGACCCCGAGCGCCACTGGAAGGTGGACGCCGGCGCGCTCAGGAGCCAGGGCAAGAACACGCCTTACCTCGGCCTCGAGCTCAAGGGCAAGGTCCGCCACACCCTGGTCGAGGGCCAGGTGGTTTACGAAACCAAATAGCCGGTTTCAGGGTCAAGGTTCAAAGTTCCGAGTACGTCGTTCAAGTCGCGCAACTTCGTGTTCCCACGATCTTCCAACCTTGAACCTTGAACTTTCAACATTGAACTTCAGGCCATGAACCCGCTGCTCGACTTCTCCGGGCTGCCCCGCTTCGCCGAGTTCAAGCCCGAGCACGTGACGCCCGCAATCGAGCTGCTGCTGGCGGAGAGCCGTACGCAGGTCGCGCGCGTCTCCGCGCCCGAAGTGCCGGCGACGTGGGACGGGTTCGTCGAGCCGCTGGAAGATGCCAACGAGCGCCTGCATCGGGCCTGGGGCGTGGTCGGCCATTTGAACGCGGTGATGAACAGCCCCGAGCTGCGCGACGCCTACAACGCCAACCTCCCGAAGATCACGCAGTACTACACCGAGCTCGGCCAGCATCAGGAGCTGTTCGCCAAGTTCAAGGCGCTGCGCGCGAGTCCCGGATACGAGGGCCTGTCGCGCGCGCAGAAGAAGATCGTCGAGAACGAGCTGCGCGACTTCCGCCTCGGGGGCGTGGATCTCCCACCGGAGCGGAAGACGCGGTTCAAGGAAATCAGCGAGCGGCTGTCGCAGCTCTCCTCCCGCTTCTCGGACAATCTGCTCGATGCCACCAATGCCTTTGCGCACGTGAGCGCCGACGCCGCCGAGGTCGCCGGGCTGCCGCCGGACGTGCTCACCGCCGCACGCGAGGCCGCGCAGGCCGACGGAAAGGCCGGGTGGAAATTCACGCTGCATGCGCCGTCGTACCTGCCGGTGATGCAGTACGCGGACAACCGACCGCTGCGGGAGCTGATGTACCGCGCCTACGTCACGCGCGCTTCCGAGTTCGGCAAGCCGGAGTGGGACAACACCGCGCTGATCGCCGAGACCGTGAAGCTGAGGCGAGAGCAGGCGCAGCTTCTCGGTTTCGCCAGCTACGCCGAGTATTCGCTCGAGCCGAAGATGGCAGAGTCACCACGCCAGGTGCTCGATTTCCTGGGCGAGCTGGCCGCCCGCGCCCGGCCGTACGCGGAGCGCGACCTGAGGGAGCTTTCCGAATTCGCCCGTGACGAGCTGGATCTCGACCGGCTGGAGGCATGGGACCTGGCTTACGCTTCGGAGAAGCTGCGGCTGAAGCGCTACGCTTTCTCAGACCAGGAAGTGAAGCAGTACTTCCCCGAAACACGCGTGCTGCCGGGCATGTTCAAGCTGGTGGAGACGCTCTACGGGCTGACGATCGCTCCGGCGCAGGCCCCGGCGTGGCACCCGGACGTGCGCTTCTATGCGATTACGGATCGCACGAGCAGGCCGGTCGGGCAGTTCTACGTTGACCCCTACGCGCGCCCGTCCAAGCGCGGCGGGGCGTGGATGGACGATGCGATCACGCGCCGGCGCAAGAACGGACGCGTGCAAGCGCCGGTCGCCTACCTCAACTGCAACTTCTCCGCACCGGTCGGAGGCAAGCCCGCCCTGTTCACGCACGAAGAGGTCAACACGCTGTTCCATGAGTTCGGGCACGGCCTGCACCACCTGCTCACGCGCGTGGACCATCTCGGGGTCGCCGGCATCAACGGCGTGGAGTGGGACGCCGTCGAGCTTCCCTCCCAGTTCATGGAGAACTTCTGCTGGGAATGGGAGGTGCTCGCGCCGATGACGGCCCACGTTGACACGGGCGCGCCGCTGCCGCGCGCGCTGTTCGACAGGATGCTTGCAGCCAGGAACTTCCAGAGCGGGTTGCAGACCCTGCGCCAGCTCGAGTTCGCGCTGTTCGATCTGCACCTGCACTACGACTACGACCCGCACGGGGCGCAAACCGCGCTCGAGCTGCTCGATGCGGTGCGCGCGCGCGTGGCGGTCGTGTTTCCCCCCGCCTACAACCGCTTTCCCCATAATTTCTCGCACATCTTCGCCGGCGGCTACGCCGCCGGCTATTACAGCTACAAGTGGGCCGAAGTGCTCTCGGCGGACGCCTACAGCCTGTTCGAGGAGAACGGCGTACTCGACCCGGCAACGGGTGGCCGCTTCCGCGACGAGATCCTGGCGGTGGGCGGCAGCCGGCCGGCGCTCGAATCTTTCGTCGCGTTCCGCGGGCGCGCGCCGAAAATCGATGCCCTGATGCGCCACAACGGAATGAGCGAATCACTCTAGCGCATTGCTTTTGCAGTGGTTCGGGCGAGGTGATAGATTGTGGCGCATGAACCCGTGAGAGAGGTGGGTTTATGAAGCGATTGTGGCTAATGGCTGTGTTACTTTCAGCCGCGAGCAGCGCGTTGCTCGCGGCTCAGCTCTATCGCTGGGTGGACGAGAACGGCCGCGTCGAATGGCGCGACACGCCGCCGCCGGCCACCGCGAAGAAAGTCGAGCAGCGCAAGGTCGAGGGCAGCACGATACAGACTTCGTCCCTGCCCTACAGCGTGCAGCAGGCCGTCAGGAACTTCCCGGTGACGCTGTGGGTGGCCGGCTGCGGCGCGCCGTGCGACCAGGCACGCGCGCACCTCGCGCGGCGCGGCGTGCCCTACACCGAGAAGGACCCGCAGCAAGACGTCGAGCTCTTCAGGAAGGCGACCGGCGGCGATGAGATACCGGTGATCTTCGTCGGCAGGACGCGCATCCGGGGCTATCTCGAGGCCGAATGGGACTCCGCCCTGGATACCGCCGGCTATCCCAGGACCGCGATCACCTCCGGCGGCAAGCCGCTGGTCAAACCGACGGTGGCGCCCCCGCCCAGCCCCGAGGCCCAGCCCCGGCAGGCCGCGGGGCAGCCGGAGGGGCAGCCCGCGGCGAAGTGAAGCTCGCGACCTGGAACGTCAACTCCCTCAAGGTCCGCCTGCCGCAGGTTATCGAGTGGCTGGGCCGGCACCGGCCCGACGTCCTGTGCTTGCAGGAAACCAAGCTCGAGGACGCGAGCTTCCCCGGGCGGGAAATCGCCGGCGCCGGCTACCAGGCGCTCCCCAACGGCCAGAAGACGTACAACGGGGTGGCGATTCTCACGAGCACCGCGGCAGCGGACGCAGCCGCCGCCATTCCCGGTTTCCGCGACGAGCAGAAGCGGGTGCTCGCCGCGACCGTCGGCGGCGTGCGCATCATCTGCGCCTACGTGCCCAACGGCGAGAGCACGGCGTCGGACAAGTATCAGTACAAACTCAAGTGGCTTGCCGCGTTCCGCGAATGGCTCGAGGCGGAGCTGGCACAGCATCCGCGACTTGCCGTACTCGGCGATTACAATATCGCGCCCGAGGACAGGGATGTTTATGATCCCGCCGCCTGGGAGGGTCATGTCCTCTTCAGCATTCCCGAACGAGACGCGTTCAAGGGGCTGCTGGCGGCGGGATTGAAGGACGCGTTCCGGCTGTTCGAGCAGCCCGAGCGATCCTTCACGTGGTGGGACTATCGCATGAACGC
>DAIDBG010000250.1 GCA_027310225.1 bacterium
CCCTGAACCCTGAACCCTGAACCCTGAACCCTGAACCCTGAACCCTGAACATGGAACGGTATACCGGGCTGATTGACAAGTACCGCGACCGCCTGCCGGTGGCGGCGGGCACGCACGCGGTCTCGCTCAACGAGGGGGCGACGCCGCTCATCGAGCTCGCGAACCTGCCGCGGCTGCTGCGCCGCGACGTGCGCCTCTGCGCCAAGTTCGAAGGCCTCAATCCCACCGGCTCGTTCAAGGACCGCGGCATGACGATGGCGGTGACGCAGGCGGTGGAGGGGGGCGCGCGCGCGATCATCTGCGCTTCCACCGGCAACACCTCCGCCTCCGCCGCCGCCTACGCCGCGCGCGCCGGCATCGCCTGCTTCGTGCTGATTCCGGAAGGCAAGATCGCGCTCGGCAAGCTCTCGCAGGCGATGATGCACGGCTCGGTGGTGATCCAGATCCGCGGCAATTTCGACGACGGCATGCGTCTCGTGCAGGACGCGGCGCGGTCCGTCCCGGTGAGCGTCGTCAATTCGATCAATCCGTACCGCATCCAGGGGCAGAAGACCGTCGCCTTCGAAGTGATCGAGGCGCTCGGCGATGCGCCCGACTATCACGCGCTGCCGGTCGGCAACGCGGGCAACATCACCGCGCACTGGATCGGCTATTCGGAATCGGCCGGCGCGGACACGCTTGCCCTGAAGCTGCCGGGCGGGATGCGCGAGTATCGCAGGCAGAAGATGGTGGAGCGCCGGCCGATCATGCTGGGGTATCAGGCTTCTGGCGCGGCGCCGATCGTGCGCGGAAGGCCGGTGGAAAATCCGGAGACCGTGGCCACCGCGATCCGCATCGGCAATCCGGTCTCGTGGCAGCAGGCGGTTGCGGCGAGCCGGGAATCAGGCGGCTGGTTCGCCGAGTGCACGGACGAGGAAATCCTGCACGTGCAGAAGCTCCTCGCGCAAACGGAAGGCATCTTCTGCGAGCCGGCTTCGGCGATCGCGCTCGCCGGCGTGCTGAAAGACCTCGAGCTCGGCAAGATCGGCGCGGGCAGCACGATCGTGTGCACGCTCACCGGGCACGGGCTGAAGGACCCCGACGCCGCGATCGCGCAGAGCGCGAAGCCGCTGACCGTGGACGCGGAGTTGAAGGCGGTGGAGCGGGTGATCCGCGAGTATCTTCCGAAAAGCTGAACCGCGGAGGACGCCGGGGAAAAGAGGAAAAATACTCCTCGAACAGCTCCCCGAACAGCTCCTTTACCTTGTCCTTTGCCGCGGCGAAGGCGCGGCGTCCCGGCGGCGTGATGCGGTAGCTGCGGCGGATACGGCCGCCGGCGCGGCGGCGGGACGATTTGAGATAGCCCTTTTCCTCCATGGCGTGCAGCATGGGATAGAGCGTCCCGGCACTCAGCCGGTAGCCGTGCCGCGCGAGCTCCTCGATGATGCCGAGCCCGAACACCGGCCCGCGGCTCGCGTGATACAGGATGTGCAGGCGGACCAACCCGCCGTAGAGGTCGGCGTCTTTCATGTCCGCGGGGCCGTTACGCGAAGTCCTGTCCCAGCCTGACGGCCGCGCCGCCGGCGGCGGTCAGCAGCACGACCAGCCACGGCGGCAGCTTCCAGAACATGAGCAGCACGAAACCGGCGAGCGCGAGCCCGAAATCGGCGGCCGACTTGATCGCGTTCGTCCAGACCGGGTCATACAGGAAGCCGAGTAGCATGCCCACGACCGCCGCGTTGACTCCGACCAGCGCCGAACGCATGGGACGAAAACGCCTGAGAGCGTCCCAGAACGGCAGCGGGCCGATCACGAGCAGGAACGATGAGGCGAAGATGCCCGCCAGAGAAATGAGGGCGCCGATCCAGCCGTTCGGCGGCACCGTCGAAACAGTGCCGAGATAGGCCGCAAGAGTGAACAGGGGGCCCGGGACGGCCTGCGCCGCGCCGTAGCCCGCGAAAAAGGCTTCGTTGGATACCCACCCCGGAGGCCCCACCTCGGCCTGGAGCAGCGGCAACACGACGTTGCCGCCGCCAAAGACCAGCGATCCGGCGCGGTAGAAACTGTCCAGCAACGCAATCGTCTGGGAAGGAAACGCCGCGCGCAGAGCGGGCAGCGCGACGAGCAGCCCGAAAAACAGGGCCAGCGCCGTGATCGCCGCTGTGCGGCTGACCTGCGCGCCGATCGCGACATGTTGGCCGTCCTCGCCTACATTGAACAGCCGCAAGCCGACGATGCCGCCCGCGACAATGGTGCCAATGAAGCCCAGTGGCGTGGGCCAGATCAGGACGACGATCGCGGCGAGCGCGGCCAGCGTGACGCGTGGCGCATCCGGCGTGAGGTTGCGGGCCATGCCCCAGACCGCCTGCGCCACCACCGGCACCGCAACGACCAGGAGGCCGTGCAGCCAGCTCAGATCGAATTGGTCGCCCAGGGCGATGATGCCGAATCCGAAGAGGATGAGGGCCAATGCAGAAGGGGCGGTGAAGGCGAGCCATGCCGCAAAAGCACCGGGCAGCCCGGCCTGCGACAAGCCGATGCCGATGCCGACCTTGCTGCTCGCCGGCCCCGGCGTGAACTGGGACAGGGCGACCAAGTCGGCATAGGCCTGGTCGGTGATCCACTTGCGGCGGTTGACGAACTCCTCGCGGAAATATCCCAAATGAGCGATCGGCCCGCCGAACGAAGTCAGGCCGAGCCTGAGGAAGGCGGCAAAGACCTCGCCGGCCGAGGCTTTGGCGGCTCCGGCAGCGGAAATCTGTCGTGCATCACCCCTCACGGGTCCCTCCCTCGAAGACCGTCACGCAGCCATTATATCCGATTCAGATATCGAAATACGATATTATTGATTTTTCTCCGCGGCCTCTGCGATTTCTGTGGCTGATCCGGGTTCTGCTGTATCATTGGCGCAGCCATGAAGACGGTTTTTCTGGAATTCGAGCAGCCGGTCGCGGAGCTCGATGCGAAGATCGAGGAACTGCGTTTCGTGCAGGACGATTCCGCGCTCGACATCTCCGAGGAAATCTCGCGCCTGCAGAAGAAGAGCCAGGCGCTGACCCGGGAAATCTACGGCAGGCTCAGCGCGTGGCAGATCGCGCAGGTGGCGCGGCACCCGCAGCGGCCGTACACGCTCGATTATGTGAACGCGCTGTTCACCGGCTTCGAGGAGCTGCACGGCGACCGCACCTTCGGCGACGACCCGGCGATCGTCGGCGGGCTCGCGCGCTTCAACGGCGAAGCGTGCATGGTGATCGGCCACCAGAAGGGGCGGGACACCAAGGAGAAGATCTTCCGCAATTTCGGCATGCCCAGGCCCGAGGGCTACCGCAAGGCGCTGCGCCTGATGAAGCTCGCGGAAAAATTCGGCATGCCGGTCTTCACCTTCATTGACACGCCGGGCGCGTACCCGGGCGTGGGGGCCGAGGAGCGCGGCCAGTCCGAGGCGATCGGGCGCAACCTCTACACGATGGCCGAGTTGCGGGTCCCGATCATCTGCACGGTGATCGGCGAGGGCGGCTCGGGCGGAGCGCTCGCCATCGCCGTGGGCGATATGGTCCTGATGCTCCAGCATGCGACCTATTCCGTGATCTCGCCGGAGGGCTGCGCCTCGATCCTGTGGAAGAGCGCCGACTACGCCGCGGAGGCCGCCGAAACCCTCGGCATTACCGCGACGCGCCTGAAGACCCTCGGGCTGATTGACAGGATCGTCGGCGAGCCGCTGGGCGGGGCGCACCGCGATCACGACGCCATGATGCAGGGTCTCAAGAAGGCGTTGCAGGAGAGCCGGCGCCAGCTCAAGGACATTCCGCTGGACGAGCTGCTCAAGACGCGCTTCGAGAAGCTCATCGGCTATGGCAAGTTCAAGGAAGTCGAGCAGAAGTGACCCCCCTCATTCCCCCCTTACGAAGGGGGGAGGCGAAACGGAGGGGTTGGCCACGCGCGTCGCTGCGCGACTCGGCAGCATCGTCAAGCCTTCCGACCGCCTGGTGGCGGGGCTCTCGGGCGGAGTGGACTCCGTCGTCCTCCTCGACTGCCTGCGGCGCAGCGCGCGCAGGCTGGGCGTCCTCCTCTCCGCGCTTCACGTCAATCATCAACTGAGCCCGAATGCGGGACGCTGGTCCACATTCTGCCGCCGTCTTTGCCGCGCGAGCGGTGTTCCGTTCAAGGCGGTCACGGTGGCGGTCGCCCGCGGCGACAGCGTGGAAGCCGCGGCGCGCGCGGCGCGTTACGCCGTGTTCCGGCGGCAACCCGCTGACTACATCGTGCTCGCGCAGCACCAGGACGACCAGGTCGAGACGCTGCTGCTGCAGCTGCTGCGCGGCGCGGGGGTGAAAGGACTCGCGGCCATGCCCCGCCTCCGGAAGGATGAAGGCGGAAGGATGAAGGCGGAAGGAAGGCGCGGCAAACCAGGTCATCCTTCATCCTTTATCCCTCATCCTTCGATCCTGCGTCCTCTCCTCGATGTGACGCGCGCGGAAATTCTCGATTACGCGAAGGCGCGCGGGTTGAGGTGGGTGGAGGACGAGAGCAACCAGGAGATCTATTACCAGCGCAACTTCCTCCGCCGCGAGGTGCTGCCCGTCATCGCGCAGCGTTTCCCGGCCTATCGCTCCACCATCGCACGCGCGGCGCGTCACCTGGCGGAAGCTTCGCAGCTGCTCGACGAGCTCGCGGCGCGCGACGGCAGGGGTCATATGCAGAACGGCACGCTTGCCGTCGAAGCGCTGCGCCGCCTGCCGGCTGCCCGCGCGCGGAACCTGCTGCGGTACTTTTTCGGAAGTTGCGGCGTCCCCTCGCCGGGCGCCGAGCGGCTCGATGAGGCGCTGCGGCAGGCGGTCACGGCGAAGCAGGATGCGCGGGTGTTGGTGGAACTCGGCGACTTCACTCTGAGGCGTCATGCGGGCATGGTTCACCTGGTGCGAGCCGGTGGCGCGCCCCCCGCGCGTTACGAAAAGCTCTGGCGGGGCGAGAAGAAAATCGCCCTCCCTGAACTGGGTGGCGTGCTGGTGTTTTCCCGCGGGCACGGCCAGGGCATCAGCCTCGGCCGGCTGCGCGGGCGGCCGGTGACGATCCGGGTACGGCGGGGGGGCGAGCGCCTGCAGCCGGATTGCAAGCGTCCGCGGCGCAGCCTGAAGAACCTGTTGCAGGAAGCGCAAATTCCGCCGTGGGAGCGCGACCGCCTGCCGCTGATTTTCTGCGGGGAGGAGCTGGTATGGGCGGCCGGCATCGGCATTGACTGCGCGTTTCGGGCAGCAGGCGGCGAAATCGCGCTCCGGCCTGGGTGGAGAAGCCCGGCCTGACACACCGTGGAGCTACCCCCGCCTGCGTTGCCAATCCACGGTCGCTTTGCTAATCTTCCTGCGCCGCTTCCACGCGGTGGGGAGCCGGTGCCGGGAAGGAAAAGCCCGGCCGCGGCCCGGCGCGGCTCAACAACCTTTCGGAGGAGATCAACCATGAAGCACGCGAAGCTGTTCGGGCTGGCGGTCGCGATGGCGGCCGGCCTTGCCCTGGTTGCAGGCGCTTACGCGCAGCCGAAGCCCAACCCCGCCTGGCCGAAGAACCTCACGCTCGGCACCGCATCGGTCGGCGGCGCGTACTTCGTGTACGGGCAGGTGTGGGCGAGCCTGGTCAACGAGAAACTCGGCACCAGCATCAGCACCCAGCAGACGCAGGGCCCGAACCAGAACATCATCCTGACCGACTCGAAGCAGATTGACTTCGGCATGAGCACGATGGGCATCGCCCTGCAGGCCTGGGAAGGCAGGGGCGAGTGGACCAAAGGCAAGCAGTACCGCAACATCCGCGCCATGTTCCCGATGTACGACACGCCGTTCCATTTCATCACGCTGGAGAAAAGTCCCATCAAGTCGGTGCGGGACCTCAACGGCAAGATTTCCGGCATCGGGCCGCGCGCGGGTACCTGCGGCACCTACTTCCCGCTGTTCTTCAAGACGCTGGGCATCAACACGACGGTCCGCAACGGCCAGGCCTCCGACATGGCGGCGAACCTGCAGGACGGCCTGATCGATGCGTTTCCGTTCTGCGCGGGCGTGCCGATCCCCGCCTATTCGGAGATCGAGACGACCAACAAGGTGCGCTTTTTCACGTTCACCGCCGACGAGATCAAGAAGCTCAAGGCGGCGCTGCCCGAGCTGTCCGACTCGGTCATCCCGAAGGGCACCTACAAGCAGCTCACCGAGGACCAGAAGACGGTCGGTCTTTTCAATTTCGCGATCGCCAACAAGGACGTGCCCGAGGACCTGGTGTACGGCATCATGAAGGCGGTGCTCGAAAACAACCCGCAGATGATGAAAGGCTACGCCGCGGCCAAGGAAACACTCGTCGAGAACTGGAACCGCAACGGCTTTCTGCCGTTTCATCCCGGCGCGATCCGCTATTTGAGGGAAAAAGGCTTCAAGGTGCCGAAGCAGCTGATTCCGCTCGAGTACAAGGGCTGAGCGCCGGGACCGCAGAGGGATGACGGCCGCGCTGCGCGGATTCCGCGCAGCGCGGTTTTGTTTTTCCGGGGGGAAGCATGGATCGGCAGATTGACGAAGTCATCAAGCCGCCGATGGCGGAAGAGGAGTTCGGCGGCAACAAGCGCGGGCTGCGGCGGTGGGAAGCGGTGCTGCTCGCGGCGATGGCCGTGGGCTTCACCGTCTTCCACCTGTTCGTTCTCAACGTCTATTCGCTCGAGGCGTTGTTGTTCCGCGCCATCCACGTGGGCTGGGGCGGGGCGATCGGCTTCATCCTCTACGCCCCGGTGAAGCGCGCGCTGCGGCACGGCGTCCCGTGGTACGACTGGCTGCTGGTGCTCGCCTCGATCGCCAGCGCCGCGTACATCACCATCGAAATTGACGGGCTGCTGTTCCGCGCCGGCGCGCAGTGGACCACCGGCGATGTCGTCGTCGGCGTGGTCGGCACGCTGCTGGTGCTGGAGTTCACGCGCCGGGCGGCCGGGCTTGCGTTGCCGATCATTGCCGGCGTGTTCATCCTCTACGCGTTCGTCGGCCCGTGGATGCCGGGCGTGCTCGAGCACAAGGGCTTCGGCGTCGCCCGCTTCTTCACCTACATCTACAGCGAGTACGGCATCTTCGGGGTGACAACCCAGGTGTCGTCCACGTACATCGTGCTGTTCGTCACGTTCGCGGCGTTCCTGCAGGTCTCCCGGGTCGGCGACTACATCAACGACGTGTGCAACTCGGCGTTGGGGTGGGCCCGCGGTGGTCCGGCGAAAGCGACGGTCGCCTCCGGCATCCTGTTCGGCGCGATCTCGGGCTCCGCGGTGGCGAACGTCGTCGCCTCGGGCATGGTGACGATCCCCATGATGCGCAAGGTGGGCTACGACCGGCCGACGGCCGCCGCGATCGAGGCGACCTCCTCGACCGGGGGCCAGATCACGCCGCCGGTGCTCGGTGCCGGCGCGTTCCTGATGGCCGAGATCACCGGGATCCCGTACGGCGAGATCGCGCTCGCCGCCGTGATCCCGGCGCTGCTGTTCTACATCGCGTGCTGGATCCATGTTGACCTGCACGCGATCCGGCTGGGACTGCGCGGGCTGCCGCGGGAGATGCTGCCGCCGCTTCCCGAAATGATGAAACGGCTTTATCTGTTCTCACCGATCGTCGTGCTGGTGTGGGCGCTGCTGGAGGGCTACTCACCGTTCCGCGCGGGCGGCCTGGGCATCCTGACGGCGTTCGTGGTTGGCTGGCTCGCGACGCTGTATCGCGACTTCGAGCCCGCGGCGCAGGGCAGGGAACGGGCGGAAGCATGGCTCGCGTTTGCAGCCGGCCTGCTCGCCCGCGTCGTTTCGGTCGCCGCGCTCGGGGCGGTCGTCTGGTCGGCGATCACGTATCTGCCCGCGCTGCTTTCCGGCGCCTTCGGGGACTGGGCGGGCATCACCCTGGGCATCACGGTGGTCCTGGCGCTCTCGATCCTGTTCGGGTGGCGCAAGACGCTGGAAGGCCTCAACCTCGCGGCGCGCGACTGCATCCAGCTCGTTGCGATCATGGCCTGCGCCGGCATCATCGTCGGCGTGATCGCGCTCACCGGCATCGGGGGGCGCTTTTCGGAACTGATCCTCGGGGTGGCGGGAGCGAGCCAACTGGCCGCGATGCTGTTCGCGGCGCTCATCGCGCTCATACTCGGAATGGGCATGCCGACCACCGCCGCCTACGCGGTTGCGGCGGCGGTGGTCGCCCCGGGACTCACCAAGATCGGCGTGCCGGTACTGGTCGCCCATATGTTCATCTTCTACTTCGCGGTGATCTCCGCGATCACGCCGCCGGTCGCACTCGCGTCCTTCGCTGCCGCCGGCATGGCGCAGGCCGATCCCTGGAAGACCTCGTGGACCGCGCTCAAGATGGGGCTCGCGACCTTCATCGTGCCGTTCATGTTCTACTACAGTCCGGTGCTCCTCATGAAAGGCGGCTGGGCCGACATCGTCCAGGCGACGGTCACGGCCGCGGTCGGCGTCTGGTTCCTCGCCGGTTCGACCGAAGGCTGGTTCGGCGGCCCGCTCGCCAAGCCGTTGCGCGTGCTCCTGTTCATCGCGGCGCTCGCGCTCATTGATCCCGGCACGGTCACCGACCTGCTGGGGCTCGCCCTCGGCGTGCCGATCTACCTCTGGCAGCGACTGCGTCTGCGCGGGCAACCCGCCTGAGCGGTTGTCGCGCCGCGCTTTACCAAGCGATCCACCCACGGTTGACAGAGCCGACGCGGCAGCGTCAAATACAAAAAATACGGCGCAGACGCTCCTGTGCCGCCGAACCATCGGCGGCCGGGGCCTTCACGGCGCCGTGCCGGCTGCATGCGGCGGTGCCCATCCGATTCAAAACGCACTCAAAGGAGGAAGGTAATGTTGAAGGCCAGACCGGGTTTCAAGTTCGCGGTATCCGCGGCGGCCGTTGCCGCCGTCTTCGCCGTTTCAGCGATCGAGCCGGCTTCCGCGCAGGAGCGCAAGTCCATCCGCTGGGCCACCTCGAGCGTCGATTCCTACGGCTACCAGGTCGCCGCTTCGATGACGAAGATCGTCGAGGATGCGCTCGGCGGCGAATACACCGTCACCGTCAATCCCTACCCGTCCACGACCGGCGCCATGAAGGCGGCGATGGACGGCACCGCCGAGATCGGCTACACGGCCGATGTCGGCATGACGCAGCTCTACGCCGGCGAGGGCGGGTTCAAGGGATACACCGCCGGCAAGGCGAGGCTGGTCCATACCTGGTACGCCTATCCCATGGAGTCCTTCCTCGCCACCTCGGCCAGGGAGGCAGGGAAGTACAAGTGCTGGAGCGACTTCAGCGGGAAGCCCGTCTTCTTTACCACCGCCGGCTTCATGAACTGGCTGAACTTCCAGCGCATCTACAAAACCCTCGGCTACCAGTTCAAGCCCGTCAACATCGACGCCAAGACGAACGCCGACGCGCTGCAGGCCGGCACGATCGCCGGCTCGGTCGCCTACACCACCGCGGGCCGCTCGCTCGCGCCGTACTGGAGGGAGACGGAAATCCGCATGGACATCAGGGTGATCAATCCGTGCCCCCAAGAGGTCGCCAAGCTGAAGGCCGCCAGCCTGGCCGTCGTGGACATTGATCCGAAGGCCGCGTTCAGCAAGGACGTCGGGGTCAAGCAGATCCAGGGCGTGCCGATCCTGTTCGCCTACAACGTGCGCCCGGACATGCCGGAGGATGTCGTTTACAAGATGGTGAGCGCGTTCTACAAGAACAAGGACAAGCTCGCGCAGGCCGACCCGGGCTTCACGCCGATGGCGCAGGACTTCGTCGGCATGCAGGTGCAGGGCATCAACGCCAATCCGGACATCCCGGTGCATCCGGGCCTCGCCAGGTTCCTGAAGGAGCAGAAGGCCTGGAACGACAAGTGGAAGATCTCGACCGCGGCCACCAAGTAGTCACGCAAATGGGTTGCCGCGCGCGGAGGGGCTGCGCCGCAACGGTGCAGCCCCTCGTGCAGCGCGTTCGCGGATCTTGCGCATAACGCCATAAGCCACGTGCGGGCGGCGCGAGGGTGACACCATCGTGCCGGGCGGAGGATAGCCTGGGTCGCCACCGCCCCGCTGTTCGCTACCCATCGCTGCCCGTCGCCGGGGCGTTGCGCCGACCTCTCTTGAGCGGTTAGCGGACAGCGCCATCCGACGAAAAGGGGAGACAACCATGCTGATTGACCGGATCAAGAGCCTCGCCAGCCTCGGCAATGTGACCTTCGCCTTTGCGCTGGTCCTGTTCGTGTGGGTGATCTGGTATTCCTACACCGGCTCCGGCGGGCCGCAGGAACTGGTGTCCCGCCTGCTGCCGATCGCGCTCACCCTGCAGATCCTGTTCATGTACCGGAAGGATTTTCTGTACAAGTGGCTACCTGCGGGCGTGAACCACCTATTGGTGGCGTTTTACATCGGCATCTGTATCTACGCCTTCGTCTATTTCTTCCTCTACTACGAGGACATCGCGATCTGGCGGCAGGGCTCGTACACGACGCAGGACTTCGTGGTCGGCCTGCTCATGTTCCTGCTGGTGATGGAGCTGTCGCGGCTCGCCCATCCGGTCCTGTTCTGGGTCAATGTCGTGCTCGTGCTCTACACGCTCTTCGGCTACCTGAGCCCGATCGACTTCTTCTGGCATCCGGGCGCGAGCTTCTATCGCGTGGTCACCTCCAGCACGGTCGAGATGTCGAACGGCATCTACGGCATCTACGGCCAGATCGCCTTGACGCTCATCGCCTCGTTCCTGCTGCTCGCCGCCGTCGCGAACGGCTTCGGGGCGCAGAGCGCGATGATCAACGTCATGCGCCGGCTCGCCGGCCGCTCGCGCCAGATGGTGCCGCAGACCGCGGTGCTCGGATCGCTGTCGGTCGGCATGGTGAGCGGCAGCGGCTCGGCCAATGCGGTCGTGGTCGGCGCCATCACCATTCCGCTGATGAAGCGCTACGGCCTGCCCGGAACCGTCGCCGGCGCGATCGAAACCGCGGCTTCCATGGGCGGCCTGATCATGCCGCCGCTGATGGGGGTGGGCGCGTTCCTCATGTCGCAGTTCCTCGGCGTGCCGTACTGGGAGGTGGTGAAGCGCGGGTTCGCGCTCGCCTTCGTCTACTACGCAACGCTCGCCCTGGCCGTGTATCTGCTGTGCGTGCGCCTGCTGCCGCGCGACGAGGTCGCGGCGCCCGCGGTGCCGGCCTACGATCGGATCAAGACCTCGATCTTCTTTCTCGCGGTCGTGTTTCTCGTCGCGCTGATCGGCTGGATCGGCATGGGTGAGCTGCGCGCGGCGCTCTATACCGCGGCGTTCATGTTCGCGCTCCTGCTCGCCAACTTCCTCTACTTCAAATACGCGCTGAAGGATCCGGCGCTCGCCGGGGAGACCTTCCTCGGCAACCTCCGCATCGCCATCGAGACCCACGCGGACATGACGTCGTACCTAACGCTGCTCCTTGCGACGCTGGGCATCATGATCGGGCTCTTCACCATTACCGGCTTCATCAACCGCATGGGCGGCACGCTGCTCGAGATCGGCGCGGCGAACTTGATCGCGGTGATCCTGATGGCCTACATTTTCGGATGGCTGGTCGGCGCGGGCCTGCCCCCGACGGCGACCTACATCGTCGGGGCGGTCGTCATCGTCGGGCCGCTGCGCGAACTCGGCGTGAATCCCTGGGTCGCGCAGTTCTTCGTGTTCCTGATTTCGGTCTGGGGCGAGGTGTCGCCGCCGACCTCGCTCACCGCCGCCATCTCCGCGCGCATCGCCGAGGACTCCTTCATGCGCACCATGTGGGAGGCGCTGAAGATCACGCTTCCGGTCACGCTCATGACCTTCGCCATCTTCACGCGGTCCGACATCGTGGTGAATCCCGGCTGGCCGCAGCTCGGGGCCACGCTTCTCGTGCTCGTCGGCACGTCCGGGGTCGCCTTCGCGATGTTCGGGCGGTTTGTGCAGAATCCGGCCGGAAACATCCTGCTGCGGGCGACGCTCGCGCTCTTTGCCTTCGTCACGCTATTCCACCCGGACGGCAATGTGGCGATGGCCGCGGCCGCGGTCGCGTTGCCGGCGACGATCTACGGTGTCTGGCGCCACCGGCAGATTGCCCCGCCGAAGAGCGCGCTGCAGTCGCAGCCCGCAAGCTAGACCGGATCCCATTGCCTGGCAGCCTGTCGGGCTTTTGCCAGGACCCGCTGCTGAATTCGCGCATGAAATAGCGCGAATCGGCTTCATTTCAAAGCCTTATCGTGATATTCTTACTCGTTGGATTGAAAAGACCAAGACCCAGGGAAATTCATGGCGGTTGAGCGTACGTTGTCCATCATCAAGCCCGATGCCGTAGCCAGGAACGTGATCGGCCAGATCTACACCCGGTTCGAACGTGCAGGACTCAGGATCGTCGCGGCCCGCATGACGTGGCTGTCGCGGCAGCAGGCGGAAGGCTTTTACGCGGTGCACAAGGAGCGGCTGTTTTTCAAGGACCTGGTTGAATTCATGACCTCCGGTCCGGTCGTGATCCAGGTGCTGGAGGGGGAAGACGCGATCCAGAGGAACCGCGACCTGATGGGGGCGACCGATCCCCGAAAGGCGGACAAGGGCACCATCCGTGCGGATTTCGCTCAAAGCATAGAAGCAAATGCGGTGCACGGATCGGATTCACCGCAGACGGCCGTCACTGAAATTGCCTATTTTTTCGCGGCCGACGAGATTTTTTCACGCTGACATGACCATCAATCGGCTGGGGCTCGTTCCGCTGCGGCTGCAGGC
>DAIDBG010000279.1 GCA_027310225.1 bacterium
CGCTCGTTTACCTCCGTGTCCGCCCCGAGGGTCAAGCCCCCGCCGCGCTGGCGGTAGCCCGCGGCGTTCCCATCCCCGCTCGTATCGCCCTCGTTGCCGGACACGCGCACCCACACCCCGCGCGCATCCGCGCGGCTGCCCCCCGCCGGGCGGCCGGCCGCCTGCGCATACACCGGGTTCGCATCCGAGAAGGTATTGGCGGAGGCGAGCTGAATGCTGCCGGTGGCGAGCAGCCCCGCGCCGGCCCCCGCGCCCGCCGTATCCAGGCGGCTGCCGATCGCACCGCGAAAGCCCTCCGACAGGGCGAACTGCCCGCCGAAGGCCGCGATGAGCCCCGCGCCCCCGATGCTGTCGAAGGCGGCGCGCGCCTCGGGGGCCGACAGGCCGTTTACCACGCCGATCACCGACTGCATGTCCGCATCGCCCCCGCCGCTCGTCTGGATGCGGTCGAGCAGCGCGCTGACGTTCATCTGATTCGGCGTCGAGGCGACGCTGCCAAGCGTCCCGGTGCGTATGAGCTCCAGAAACACGTTGTTGGGGTCGTAGGCGAGGCTCGGGGTGAGGAAGGCCGAGGTGGAGCTGACCCCGCTGAAGGTGCCGGTCACCCCGCCGGTTGCGCTGAGGATCGTGTAGTTGGTCGTGGGGGCGAAGGTGCCCGTGCCGGGCACCACCTGCACCGTCCCGGCGAGGGTGGCGGGGCCGGTGATTGCGACCCTGGCGGCCTGCGTGGGGGTCACGTTCACCACCAGCACCGCGGAGGGGTTCTGCGCGAGGCTCCCGACGATTGTGAGCGTGCCGGGTGCACCGGCGGCGCCGGGGAGCAGGGTTGCGCTATTCGTCACCGGGGCGGTGATCGTGCCCGTGCCCGTGAGCGTTCCTCCCGTGATCGTCACCGCCGACTGGGTGAGCGTGCCGTCCACCTGCAGCGTGCCGGCGCTTTGCGTGAGCGTGCCGGCGGCCGTTACCGTCAATGCACCGGAGTTGGCGAGGGTGCCGTTATTGAGTAGGTAATCGGTGTTGTTCAGCGTGCCGCTGTTCGCGAGCGTCGCGCCCGAATAATTGCGTAGAGAGCCGCTATTTGTCAGCGTGCCGCTGTTGGTGAGCGTCGCGCCCGAATAATTCCATAGAAGGCCGGTATTGTTCAGAGTCCCGCCGACGTTGTTGGTCAGGCTGCCGTCATTGCGCAGGACGCCGCTATAGTTGTTGTTCAGCGCGCCGCTGTTGGTGAGACTCGCGCCCAAATTGTTCCTTAGATTGGCGTCATTCTTCAGCGTCCCGCCGGCGTTGTTGGTCAAGATGCCGATATTGCGCAGATAGCTGGAAGAATTGTTAAACAGCCTCCCGCCGGCGCCGATGGTCAGGCTGCCAAAATTGCGCAGCTCGCCGGGAGAGTTGTTACTCAGCGTGAGATAGCTGGTGTTCAGCGCGCCGGTGCTGGTGATGACGCACGTAAGGGCATTGGCGCCGTTTGATAGGCTGAGGGTGACTGTGGTGTTGTCGATGGGGCAAGGGATTTGCTGCGCATGGGCCGGGGCCATGGCCGAGCCGGCGCTGATGGCGAAGGCGAGCTGGACTGCCACAACGATGCGCCTGCGCTTGAAGCCGGCGCGGTTCGAGCCGCGCCGGTTTGTCGCCTGTTTCATTTCAGATCCCTCCCTAGGCTTGTTCTAGCTCTTTGCCTTGGGCATGAACACCCGCCGCTCCCCGTGAGCGCCGGGCAATTCTTTTCGCGGATCATAACCCGAAAACCGATCAGCTTTCAAATCGCTGGTTTGTTGAAATCATGGTTGAAACCGGGGACAGATTGTCCCTGATTTGCGCTGATTTGCTGATTTGTTCCGGAATAAAATGCCTGCGTTCGCTGTTTGCGGTGGCATGTCGGATCGCAGGCTCACCAATGTATTGCGCCCGGACCCTCGACCCGGGCTCTCTTTCGTGGTCTGCTCCCTCTGGCTGTTGGTGGCGGGCCCGGCCGTCACCTTCGCGCAGGACCAGAAGGAAGCCTATGTGCCAAAGGTCGACCAGGACGGCGTGCAGCGCGTGCGCGTCCTCGGCGGCAGCTATTTCTTCAGGCCCAGCCGCATCATCGTGAAGGCGAACGTGCCGGTGGAGCTCTTGGTCAGCCTGGAACCGGGCGTCGTGCCTCACACCTTCGTGCTCAATGCGCCCGAGGCCGGCATCGCGATAGACGAAGACCTGAGCACGGATCCCAAGACCATCCGCTTTACCGCCACCGCAGCCGGCAAGTACGCCTTCTACTGCAAGAACCAGCTGCTGTTCTTCAAGAGCCACCGCGAGAACGGCCAGGAAGGGGTTCTCGAAGTCGTCCCATAGCAGCCTGTCGAATTGGTGTTCCGACAGATGATGGCGGCATTGGTCGTGATGGCTTCTCTGGGAGCGAACAACCCGGATCTCGTTGATGCTGCCATCGAGCGTTACCGCAAGGTGGAGTCGTACCAGGTGACGCTCAGATCTTCCTACGGCGACAAGACTGACATCATCCGCTATGCCTACAAGAAGCCGGGGTTTGTCAGGATGGATTTCGTGCAGCCGTACAAGGGCGCGGTCCTGATCTACAGTCCGCGCACCGGGAACGTCCGGCTGCGGCCTTTCGGCGGCAGGTTTCTGTCGCTCACGTTGAGCCCGGAAAACCGCCTGGTACAGAGCCCGAGCGGGCAGCGCGTGGACCGGTCGGACATCGGCGCGCTGCTCGATAACGTCAAAGCGCTGCAACGCAAGGGCGAGACCGCCGTGCTGGGCGAGGAGATCGTCGGGGAAAAGAAGACGGTGCGGTTCGCCGTCGCGGGCACGGGCGATTTCGTCGTCGGCGGTGTGCATCGGTATGATCTGTGGCTGGACAGCGTCACCCTGCTGCCGGTGAAGGTCGTGAGCCGCGACGCTAACGATGATGTGATCGAAACGGTCGTGATGGACGACCTGCAGATCAACGTCAAGCTCGGGGACGAGCTCTTCAACCCGTAGGAGTTTGCCGGACTTACGTCTCACAAACTCCTTGGAGGTGTAACAAAATGAACTCCGCTCCTCGTCGAGGGTGTGCGGGAAACCTCCCTCCTGCCTGAGGGTGAGCCGGAAACTCCCCTCCTGGCTGAGGGTGAGCGGGGGTTTCGAAAAACGTGCCTGCGCACGTTTGAGCCCGCGAACGACAGCCGCCTCCGTGCGGCTGGTCGGGCGCCATGGCGCGAAGCGACGGAGTGGACCTCCCCTCCTCCGACGAGGAGGGGTGGCGCGAAGCGACGGGGTGGTAAAAAAACATGTGCCGCCTTCACCTTCGACCACCCCGGCCCTGCGGGCCACCCCTCCTTGAAAAAAGGAGGGGAGAAAGAAGAGGCCTGCTTCATTTTGGTACGCGTTCCTCGGAATAGGACGCAGCTTCCGCGCGTTTCCGTGGCTGAAGCGGCCTGTCAGGAATCAATGGGAGGCCCCGATGGCGGAATACCGGCTGACCACCGTCTGGCGAATTGACGCGCCGGTGCAGCGGGTGTACGAGGCCATTTGCCGCCCCGGGCGCTGGCCGAGCTGGTGGTGGGGCGCGAAAGACGTCGTCGAACTCGAACCCGGAGATGAGCGCGGCGTCGGCCGCCTGCTGCGCTATACCTGGAAAGGGCTGCTGCCCTACGCGCTGACTTTCACCGTTCTGGTGGTACGGGTGGAGCCGGGCGCCGCGCTGGAAGGCATCGCCAGCGGCGAGCTGGAGGGCATCGGGCGCTGGCGTTTTTCGCAGGAGGGCCCTATCACGTCGGTCTGCTACGAATGGCGGGTGCGTACCACGAGGCGGTGGATGAACCTGCTGGCGCCGGTCGCCGGCCCGTTATTCAAATGGAACCACAACCTCATCATGCGCGCGGGCGGGAAGGGGCTCGCGCGCCTGCTCGATGCCCGGCTGATCGGCCAGGCGCACGAGTGAGAGATGCGGTGCGCCCGCCTGTGGCGCGCCGGGCCCGGCCAGCCTCGTCGTGGCACGCGCAAGCTTCGCCGTGCGCGGCGGCGACCAGCTCGTGCAGTATGCCGCACTCGGATGCAGGGTGCCCCGCGTCACATTGTTTCCTCAACTGCCCGAGCTGCCGCTCGAGTGCCCGCATGGACTTGAGCCGCGCGCGCACGCGCGCGAGCTGCTCGTCAATCAGGCGGTTGATGTCGCCACAGTCCTGACCGGAACGTTCCGCAAATTCGAGCAGCCGCCGGATGTCGGCGAGCGGTATGTCGAGCGCGCGACAGTGGCGGACGAAAGCCAACCGCTCGAGCTGGCTCCTGCCATACGCCCGATAGCCGTTCGCCTGCCGCACGGGATCTTGCAGCAGGCCCGTGCGCTCGTAGTAACGAATCGTTTCCACATCCACGCCGGTTGCTGCGGCCAATTCTCCAATTCGCATCGCGGGCTCCTTACGCTGGCCCCATTTTACCCCCTTGACCCTGGAGCGGCTACGGGGTTTTCAATTCGGACTGGTTGACCGATGGGGCGCGAATCATGTCGCAAACGATCCTGATCGTGGAAAAAATGGACTGCCCGACCGAGGAGGCGCTGATCCGCAAACGCCTCGAGGGCATGCCGGGCGTCGAGAAACTGGAATTCAACCTGATGGCACGCAAACTCTCCGTCACCCACGCGCTCGATCCGGCTGCCTTGCTCGCGGCGCTTGCCCCGCTCGACCTGGGCGCGCGCCTCCCATCCGCCGCGGCCGCCACCGCGGACCCGGCGTGCGATGCCTGCGGCGCCGCAACCGGGCGCAAGCCCGATCCCCGCATCGGCCCCGCGGTTTCCCGCAGGCAGTGGGTCCTGACGGCCGTGTCGGGCGTCGCGGCGATCGGATCGGAAGCGGTGGCGTATTCAACCGGCAATGAAACGTCGGCGACGGTCGCCGTGCTCGCGATCATCGCCGTTCTGACGGGCGGCCTGCCCACCCTGAAGAAAGGCTGGGTGGCGCTGAGATCCTTCACCCTCAACATCAGCCTGCTCATGTCGGTGGCGGTGACTGGCGCCGTCCTGATCGGGGAATGGCCCGAAGGCGCGGTGGTGATCTGGCTCTTCGGCCTCGCGGAGCTGATCGAGCAGATGAGCCTGGACCGCGCGCGCAACGCGATTCGCGGCCTGATGGCGCTCGCGCCCGAAACCGCCACGGTGCTCCAGGCCGACGGGTCGTGGCGGGAAATGCCCGCGCAGGACGTGGCGGTGGGCGCGACCGTACGCGTGAAGCCCGGCGAGCGGATCGCGCTCGACGGCGCGGTCGAGACCGGGGAATCGTGGGTGAACCAGGCGCCGATCACCGGGGAAAGCATGCCGGTGGAAAAACGCCGGGGCGATCCGGTCTATGCCGGCACCATCAACGAGCGCGGCGCCCTCGAGTTCCGCGTCAACGCGCCCAAGGGCGCGACCATGCTCGACCGCATCGCGCGCGCGGTGCAGGAAGCGCAGGCCCAGCGCGCGCCCACGCAGCGTTTCGTCGATCAATTCGCCCGTGTCTATACCCCCGTCGTATTCCTGATCGCGGTACTGGTCGCGCTGGTGCCCCCGCTCGCCCTCGGCCAGCCCTGGTACGACTGGATCTACAAGGCGCTGGTCCTGCTGGTGATCGCGTGTCCGTGTGCGCTGGTGATCTCGACGCCGGTGACGGTGGTGAGCGCTCTGGCGGCCGCCGCGCGCCGCGGCATACTCGTCAAGGGCGGGCTCTATCTCGAACAGGGGCGGCTCCTGCGCTCGGTCGCCCTCGACAAGACCGGGACGATCACGCACGGCAAGCCGGCGCTGACCGACGTGATCGGGGTCAACGGCGCGGCGCCGGAGGAAGCCTTGCGCATCGCGGCCAGTCTCGACGCGCTCTCCGAACATCCGGTCGCCGCCGCGATCGTCGCGGGCTACGGCACGAAACCGCACGCGACGGTGACGGGATTCGAGGCGCTGCCCGGACGGGGCGTCAAGGGCGAGATTGACGGGGAGACGTACTACATCGGCAATCATCGTTTGATGGAAGAGATCGGCGTGTGCACGCCGCGCCTTGAGGAGACGCTCGACCGGCTGGAGGCCGAGGCGAAGACGT
>DAIDBG010000316.1 GCA_027310225.1 bacterium
CCCATGGAATCCCGGCGGGCCCACGATCCGGCTGCACATCGGGCTCGAGGACGCCGACGACCTCATCGCCGACCTCGAGCGCGGCTTCGCCGCTTTGACAAAGGAGACATGAATGAAAGTCGGCTTTATCGGTCTCGGAACCATGGGCGCCAGCATGGCGCTCAACGTGCGCGCCAAAGGCTACGAGATGGTGGTGAACGACCTCCGCCGCGAGGCGGGGGTGCCGCACGTCAAGGTGGGCGCGACGTGGGCCGATTCCGCGCGCAAGGTGGCCGAGGGCTCGGATGTCGTCTTCACGTCGCTACCGGGGCCGAAGGAGGTCCAGGCGGTCGCGGAGGAGCTCGCCGCCGGCATGCGCAAGGGCGCGGCATGGTTCGACCTCTCGACCAACTCGCCCACGGTTGTCCGCCGCCTGTGCGAGCGCTTTGCGGCCAAAGGCATCGCGATGCTCGATGCACCCGTCAGCGGCGGCCCGGCCGGCGCGAAAAGCCGCAAGCTCGCGCTCTGGGTCGGCGGCGACCAGGCCGTGTTCGACCGCCACAAGCCGGTGCTCGACGCGATCGGGGACGAGCCCCTCTACATCGGTCCGATCGGCGCCGGCACCATCGCCAAGCTCGTGCACAACTGCGCGGGCTACGCCATCCAGGCCGCGCTTGCGGAAGTGTTCACCCTGGGCGTGAAGGCCGGCATTGACCCGCTCGCGTTGTGGGCGGCGGTGCGCCAGGGCGCCGTGGGGCGCAAACGCGCGTTTGACCGGCTCTCCGAGCAGTTTCTGCCGGCGAAGTTCGACCCGCCCGCCTTCGCTCTCAGGCTCGCGCACAAGGACGTGACGCTGGCGACCGATCTCGCGCGCGAGTTGGGCGTGACCATGCGCATTGCGAACCTCACGCACGCGGAAATGACCGACGCCCTCAACCGCGGCTGGGGTGAGCGCGACTCGCGCATTTTCATGCTGCTGCAGGAGGAGCGGGCCGGCGTCGCCATCAAGGTGCCGCCGGAAAGAATCCGGGAGGTCCTGGATCGCGGCTGATGCCGCAAGAAATGCGTCGGGAGATCGGGAGATCGTGAGAGGGCGCCTGTTTCGCTCTCACGCTCTCACGTCTCATTTGATCTGCACCGGCTTGCCGCTGGCGGCAGATTTGACGATCGCCTCCAGCACGGCGATGCCGTTGACGAGCTCGGCGGCCTCGACCATGAACGGCTGCTTCGCGGCGACGGCGTCGGCGAACCCTTCGAGGAGCGCCCGCTCCTTGTTCACCGCCGGCAGCGTGATGCCCTGCGGGGCGCCTTCGAGGCCGCGCGTCAGCAGCTCGCTGTCGCCGCGCATCTCGAGCCAGCCCCTGGAGCCGAAAATGTGCACGCGCCAGCACTCCGCGGTGGCGAAATGGGTGCCGAGATAGCCGGTTGCGCCGCTCTTGAACCGGAGCAGCATGGAGGTGGTGTCGTCGAGCTCGACCTCGGCAGGCAGCTCGCGCCGGTCGCTGTACGCGTACACCGTGCTCACCGGTCCCGCGATGTGGATCATGCAGTCGAGCGCGTGGATCCCGCGCGCCGTCATCGCCCCCCCGGGAGCCTCGGCGCGGGTGGCGCGCCAGTTGCCGGCCTTGAGGCGGTATCCGGTCGGCCCGGAGTGCTGCGCTTCGACGTGGAGTACATTGCCGATCTCGCCGGCGCGGACCCGGCGCAGCATTTCCAGGTACGCCGGGGCGAAGCGGCGGTTGAATCCCACCCCGAGGGTGACGCCCGCGGCGCGGCACGCCTCCACCGCCTTCTCCGCCGTCCTGCGCGTGAGCGTTATCGGCTTCTCCACGTAAACGTGCTTGCCAGCCTTCGCCGCCTGCACGATCTGCTTCCAATGCAGTGAGTGCGGCGTCGCAAGGATGACGGCGTCTATCTCGCGGTCTTTCAGAACCCTCCCGTACGAGGAAACCACCTTGATGCCGGTTTTCTGGGAAAACTCGCGGCGGCTTTCGGGGCTGCGGGTGATCCCCTTGACGATGCGGATCTTCTCGCTCCCCTGCACCGACTCGACCAGGTGGCTGCCCCACCGCCCCAGCCCGTAGATCGCGGCCCTCACCATTTCATTTCCCCTCCGGATGACGAGGCGGCAACGATAGCACAGTCGCCGGCGGCCCTGTCATCCGGCGGCCCGTAAAGAGCGACACCGGGGTCGGGATGACCCGGAGGTTACGGGGGTTACGTGACCGGTTCTGAAGGCTTGCTTGCTTACTTCCTGCCGCCGCAGAGCTCCGTGCACCGGGTCATGGCGTAGTGGAGGTGGTTGAAGCCGGGCACGTTGAAGGTCTTGTCGTCGTCGCGGAAGATGAACGGGTACTCGCCTTGTTCCTGGTAGCGGGCAAACAGCGTCTTGGGATCCATGCCGGCCTTGAATTCGCGCTGCAGGAACGCCTCTATCGTCCGCTGCGCGGCAGCGATGGCCTCCGTGAGCGTCTGATAGTCCCCGATGCGGCGCACCCTGGTTTCGGACGCACGGTGGTCGCTCAATCCCTCGACAAAAAACGTCATCTGTTCTCCCTGTTTTTTTTCGCGTGAGGGCCAGCACTTCCCGCGCGGCGCGCGGAAAAAAAGCCCTGCCGTGTTCGGGAATACAGTATACCGCCGGAAAAGACGCGAGAATGCGCCGCGTCAGCGCGGCGGGAGCTGCGACGGCGGAGGCGGCGGGGGCGGATAGTTCGCAGCCGGCGCGGGCGAGGAGGGCGTGAACCGCCCCGAAACCGGAATCCGGTGCCCCTTGGCATACATGCATTGCTGGTAGGCAACGTCATAGCGGTACTGCGCGCCATACGCGGATCTTTCCGCAGCGCCGGTCCCCGCAAGGCCCCCGATCAGCAGACCGGCGCCCGCGCCTGCTGCGGCCCCCGAGCTCCCATCAATCGCCGCACCGGCGGCGGCGCCCAGCACCGTACCCACCGCGGCGCTGCGCACCCCGGCATCGTCGGCAGCCCGCGACGGCGTTACGCCGCCCACCTGCTCATAGGCGTACTGCCGGCACACCCCGTCGTCGAAGCGAAACTGGTCGAAGCTCTTGCCGGTGCCCGGCAGCACCATGACGCCGGGTCCCGTGGGCACGGTGGTGCACGCGCCGAGCGCGAGCAGCGCGAATGGTTTCAGGAACCGGCTCATGGCGGGCGGCGATCAGGACGGCGGTTGCGGCACGATTCGCTGCCAGCCGCCCGCGCAGCGGTCCACGTACGGGTAGTAGGCCTTCGAGTCAGGGCAATAATACCAATAGGACTCCGAGCGCTGCGCGGTGGGTGCCTCCTGTCCCTGCTCGATGTACACCGGCGGTGACGGCCGGACCACGACGGCGGGCGGGTAATAGTAGGGGGGCGGATAGTAGTAATGCCAAGGCGCGAATACGACGGGCGCCCCGATGAAAACTCCCAACCGGGCGCGGTGGCCGCCGCCGTGGGCAAAAACGGAAGCGCTGGCCGTCGCGGCCAGCAGCACTGCTGCGAATAACAGCGTCGCCTTGAGCATCTTCATGACGCCCCCTCATCGAGAAGACATCTCTTCTTAATTATAGTAATCAAAGTCCCCCTCTTCGTTTCCGGAAAATTGTTACAAAAGGTAACGCCGGGCTGTCGCCGTCTTGAGACATTGCCGCCGTTTTTCAGAGGGGTGCGGCGGCGCGGAGTTAAACTGGCCCGCAGCGTTCGGGTTGCTGCCCGTTGAGCAGCGCGTTGCGCCCGCCTCGAACGGGCCCGGCCTCCGACGAGATTTACCAGAGGTTACGACGTCGTGTCGGCCGGCTGCGCGCTCCAGCGCGCTACTTATTCCGGCGCCGCGTCCGGACCCCGCGCGTTGAGCTGCAGCGCAGCTGTCTGCT
>DAIDBG010000318.1 GCA_027310225.1 bacterium
CCGCAGCGCATCCTTCGCGGCAATGCCGATGATGTCCTCGATTTCGCCGGTCACGCGGTCGGGGTCGGCCTGCGGCAGGTCCATCTTGTTCAGCACCGGCACCACCTCCACGCCCTGCTCGATGGCGGTGTAGCAGTTGGCGACAGTCTGGGCCTCGACTCCCTGCGAGGCATCCACCACCAGCAGTGCGCCCTCGCACGCGGCAAGCGAGCGCGACACCTCGTAGGAGAAATCCACGTGGCCCGGCGTGTCAATCAGGTTGAGCAGGTAGAGCACGCCGTCGCGCGCGCGGTACTCGAGCGCCGCGGTCTGCGCCTTGATGGTGATGCCGCGCTCGCGCTCGAGCTCCATGGAATCGAGCACCTGATCCTCCATCTCGCGATCAGGGAGCCCCCCGCACAACTGGATGAAGCGATCGGCCAGCGTTGACTTGCCGTGATCTATATGGGCGATGATGGAGAAATTGCGGATGTGCTGCATGGAAAAGGGCACCCCGCGAACCCGTGGCGACCCGGATTCCAGTGCCCTTCCTTTCACTTAAAGCCGCGTATTTTATCGGAATTTAGAAAGATACGCAGTAACCGCGGCACGGTCGAGAGCGTAGTGGCAGAGCTCCCGCTCTCCGTGCGCCAGCACCGGCACCCTTGCGCCGTAGCGCCGCTCCAGTTCGGGCTCGCTGTCCACGTCCACCACGGCGAACTCGAAACGAAAATGGCCCTGCAGTTGCTGCAGGGCCGCGATCATTTCCTCGCAAAGATGGCAGTAACTGCGGCTATAGACCGTGAGCGCCGGCGGCGCGGCCTCTGCACTACCAGCGCCCATTTTCCGCATTTCGGGTCGGCCGCCGCCGCGCCTCCGGGGTGTGACCGCTCCCGCCCGGCGCAAGCCCGAGGCGGATCGGCCGCGTGGCGATCCGATCAATTGCCATCGATGCGGAACGGGATGTAGAGCGAGTTCGAGCCGCGGCGGATCAGGACTGCCACGATGCGGCCCTTGTCGAACTGCCCCATCATCTGGTTGAACTGCTCGACCGATTTCACGTCCTGGTTGTTGACGGCAAGGATCACGTCGCCGCGCCGTATGCCGGCGCGTTCCGCGGCGCCCTGCGCGTTCTCGACCAGCACGCCCCCCGAGATCTTGAGCTCGCCGCGTTGCGCTTCGCTCAAGTCGGACAGCGTCAGCCCGTACTGGCCGGGCGCCGTCGCGGGCGGCTTGCCCCCGCGCTGCGCCTGCCTGCCCGCGCGATCCTCCTGCATTTCGGCGACCGTCACCCGCAGTTCACGGGCGGATTTGTTGCGCCAGATCTGTATCGTGACCTTGCTGCCGGGTTTGGTCGCGCCGACGAGGCGCGGGAGGTCCTCGGACGAGTTCACGACCTTGCCGTCGAACCGCAGGATCACGTCGCCCGGCTCGATGCCGGCCTTGTCTGCGGGACCGCCCTTTTCCACCGAATTGACCAGCGCACCTTGCGTCTTGGAGAGTCCGAACGATTCCACCAGCTCCTTGGTCAGCGGCTGGATCACCACGCCGATGCGCCCGCGGGTCACTTTTCCCGAGGCGCGCAACTGCCGCGCGACATCGTTGGCGACATCAATCGGGATCGCAAAGGACAGCCCCATGAAGCCGCCGGTCCGGCTGTAGATCTGGGAGTTGATGCCGACGACCTCGCCTTTCAGGTTGAACAGCGGCCCGCCCGAGTTTCCCGGGTTGACCGCCACGTCGGTCTGGATGAACGGCACGTAATTCTCCTGCGGCAGCGAACGGCCCTTGGCGCTGACGATGCCGGCGGTCACGGTATTCTCGAAGCCGAAGGGCGAGCCGATCGCCACCACCCACTCGCCGACCTTGAGCCTGCCGGGATCGCCGAACCTGACGGCCGGCAGGTCCGAGGTGTCAATCTTGAGCAGCGCGATGTCGGTGCGGCGGTCCGCGCCGATCACCTTGGCCTTGAACTCGCGCTTGTCGTTGAGCTTGACGGTAACCTCGTTCGCGGCGTCAATCACGTGCGCATTGGTGAGGATGTAGCCATCGGCGCCGATGATGAAGCCGGAGCCGAGCGACTGCGACGGGGTTTCGCGCGGGCCCGGCTGCGGGATGAAGCGCCGGAAGAACTCGTAGAAGGGGTCGTCCTCCTGCAGATTGGGAACCTGCGGCAGCAACGGGTTCCGCGCCGACTGCGTGGTGCTGATGTTGACGACCGCCGGTCCCTGCTTTTCCACCAGGTCGGTGAAATCGGGGAGTTGGGCCACGGCGGCGACGGGCGCGAACAGGAGCAGCACAAGAAGCAGACGCTTGAGCATCAACGGACCTTTCACTGCAGTGGATGGTGTGTCAGGAAAATGGCTGTTCCGGGGCAGCGTGCGCGGAAGTTACTTGGCGGCGCCCCTGAATTCGAGGGAATTGGCAATCTGCATCACGGTGGCGGCGGGTGTCTCGCCCAGCACCGTCACCAGGTAATCGGCGACCGCGCGGGTGTAGATATTGACGGCGCCCTGGTGCGAAAGGCTCCGCGCCGGGAGAATCTTGGGCAGCGGCTCGATGAAAACGGACACTGCCGCGAGTCCGTCCGAGTACACGATGTGGGACACGGCCCCGGCGCGGCCGGCCAAGGAGCGCTTCAGTTCCATCAGTTTCCTGAAGCCGGGGGGCTGCTGGATCAGCACCCAGCCGGTGTCGGCCGGAACCTCGGCAACGGCGAGCGCCGACCGATCGATCTTCCAGTGCCGGACCTCCGCGGCATAGCGCGACTTGACCTTGTCCCGGTTGAAACGGCCGCCGATCTTGAGATCGGTGAAGGCGAACGACTCGATCGGTTTCTTGTCCTCGTTCAAGGTCCGGGCGCGCAGCGGCAGCCCCGAGCCGGCCTCGATGCAAAACTGGTACCCGTAACGCAGGTTGTCCCTCGGCTCCAGCACGACCTCGCGGCAGCCAAAACCGGCCACCCGGTCCATCCCGCGCTTGCGCACGAGATAGTTCTGGGACACATCGGCGAGCTGTTCGGGCTGCAGTGCGGGAATGCGACGCGGTACTCGCTTCTCGATGATGACCGTCTTGGTGTCGGGGAGGTAATAGGTGACCTGGTCGTTGGTGCGTATGATCTCGCGGGCCGTGCCGTCGAGCGTCTCGAGTTTCTCGAATTCGCCGCCGGCCGCGTTCACGTAATGGACGATGCGGGAAGTCTCGGCCTGGTCGGCGTGGCGATGAACGAAAGTGCCGGAGTAATTGAGCCGGCGTGAAGCGCTCGCCATTTTCTTAAGCCAGGACAGGCCGTCCTCGGGGTCATCCTGCTCGGCGGCCAGGCCCGTTGCCGGAAATGCCAGAAACAGGAGGATGAGCCAGGCCGCTTTCACTGGCGCCCCGTGACCATTTGCGTATCCGATACGCCGCGGATGTACGGCGCGACGCCCTGGATCGCAGTGCTCGGCGAGAATTCCTGATGCGCGATCAGGTACTCGTTCATCCTGCCGTCACTGGGGATGCTGGTCATCTGGGTCGGGGGGGGGGATGTTACGGGCCGGGGTGTGTTCGGGGTGCTCGGGGCCTGCGCTATCGGGGACTGGGGGACGAGCGGGTTGCCGGAAAACGCCACCCACCCCACCCATGCCACGGCCGACAGCGAGGCGGCGGCGGACAGGGCGTAGGCGGTGATGTGTCTGGCTGTGCTGCGTCGCGGCGCGAGCACGGTTGGCTCCGACAGGAGCCGCGATCCCAACCGCCGGTCGAAGTCATCGGACAACGCCCGCTCGCCCCGCAGCGCGTCACCGATGAGATGAAAGGTGCGCCAGCATTGAAGCAGTTCCTGATCCTGCTTCAGCCGGGAAAACAGCTGCCGGCTCTGGCGCTCGTCCAGCTCACCATCCATCAATGCCGATATCTTGTCCATCTCACCATCTCCTGTCTTTCCGGGTGCCCAGCAACGGTCTTAGTTTCGCCGCGATCGCTTCGCGGGCCCGGAATATGCGCGACCGGACGGTGCCGATCGGGCAATTCATTATATTTGCAATGTCCTCGTAGCTCAGCCCCTCTATCTCGCGCAGCGTGATCGCTGTTCGTAAATCCTCTGGCAGTTCCTCGAGCGTTTGGTTCACGGTTTCCGCGACCTGCCGGCTCATCATTTCGTTCTCCGGCGTGTTCAGGTCGCGCAACTGCTCGCCGTCTTCGAGGCCCTCCGCCTCCTCGCTGTCTATCTCGGTCGAGGTTGGCGCCCGCCGCCCCATCGCCACCAGGTAATTCTTGGCGGTGTTGATGCCGATCCGGTACAGCCACGTGTAGAACGCGCTGTCACCGCGAAAGGTCGGCAGCGCCCGGTAGGCCTTGATGAAGGCCTCCTGGGTCACGTCCTCGACCTCGGTCGCATCGCGGATGAAGCGCGACAGCAACCGCGCGAGCTTGCGCTGGTACTTGCTGACCAGCAACTCGAACGCCTGCTTGTCGCCGCGCTGCGCGCGCTCGACCAGCTGCTGATCGACTTCGCGATCGCCCATGAATTCCGTCCCTGAAGTTATTATCCAAGTCGAGCGGCTGAACCGGCTGGACAAAGCGCACAGTATACCCGCCCGACCGGTATTCGCGGAACGCGAAGCCTGTCGTTATAGCACTGACAGGGCAGGCAAAAATTAGTTCACTCAGAGGTAAGGTCATTCACCGCCGCCCCCCCTTTCGGCGCGGGAACGGGAGCAGACCTGCGGCGCCGGGCGGGACCGAATCCCCCGAATCGGGGCTAGTGCCGCGTTGCGCGCAATCCCGGCGAGATCAGGAGGCGGTCGAGGGCATCGAAGCCCCATTGCACCGCGATCGCCATCGCCGCGGCCGGCACCGCCCCGGCCAGCAGGAGAACATGGTCGTTCACCGCCAGGCCGGCGACGATGCGCTCGCCATAGCCGCCGGCTCCGATGAAAGCTGCGATGGTGGCGGTGCCGACGTTGATCACCCCCGAAGTCTTGATTCCGGCGAGAATGGAGCGCGCGGCGAGCGGCAGCTCGACCAGGCGCAGGCGCGCGCCCGCCGGCAGGCCGAGCGCCCGCGCGGCCTCCCGGAGCGGCGGCGCGATATCGGCAAGCCCGGTGTACGTGTTGCGCACGATTGGCAGGAGGGCATACAGGAACAGCGCCACGATGGCGGGCACCGTGCCGATGCGGTTCAGTGCCGCGATCAGGAACGCGAGCAGCGCGAGCGACGGTACCGTCTGCAGCACGCCAGCTCCCCCAAGGATCAGGTGCCGCACGTGCGGGGCGCGCTCCGCCAGGATGCCGAGGGGCACCCCGATCGCGATGCCGAGCACGAGTGAGACGAACACCAGCAACAGGTGCTCGCCCGTGAGGCGCCAGAAATCGTCACCGAACAGGGTCCGGAGAAAAGGCCTTCCCGTGCGGGCCCCGGCCCTTTCCGGTCCCGTCCGCGGCGCAGCGAGAAAGTCCGCCGCGATCCCTGAAAACGGCTTCGATTCGATTTCGGCGGCCGCGTTCATCGCGATCATCCGCGGCACTGTGATGCGCTGCTCCAGCTGCTGCAAGGCGCGCCATGAGCGGGGATACTGCTGCGGCAGCTCGCGCCGGTAAATCAGCACCGCATCGTAGGCCGGGAAGAACCCCCGATCATCCTCCAGCACGCGCAACCGATAACGGGCGATCTTGGCGTCGGTCGAATAGACGTCAATGATGTCCACCTGGCCGCCCTTGATCGCCTCGTACGCGAGACCGTGGTCGAGCCCGCGCACCTCGGAGAACGGCAGCCCGTAGGCGAGCCGGAGCGCGCTCCAGCCATCTTTTCGGTTGATGAACTCCTGTGACAGCCCCAGCCTGAGCTGCGGATGGCGTGCGAGGTCCGAAACACGCCGGATGTCGAGCGCCGCCGCCCGCTCCTCCGTCATGGCGAGGGCGTAGGCGTTGTTGAACCCGAGCGGAACCCCGACCGCCAGGCCGTGCGGCGCGAGTTCGCGGTTGAGCCCTTTCAGGTCCGGCACCCGTTTCAGCCCGAGGAGCTCAAAGGCGATGGTGCCGGTGTATTCCGGGTAAATCTGGATGGCGCCGCTTTTGAGCGCGGTGAACAGGATCGCGGTGTTGCCCAGCCCCTGCTGGTGCACCGCACGTGCCTCCCCCGCCGCTTCCACTGTCCGGGTGATGATTTCCCCCAGGATGTACGACTCGGTGAAGCGCTTGGAGCCGACATTGATCGGGGCCTGCGCCTGCGCCAGCACCGGGATCAGCAGGAAAATCGCGAGCCGGAGCGTCCACGTAAACGGGGTCCCTGCTCCGCGGCTCATACCGGTACCTCCGGCAGCACGGAGCGCTGGGCGCGGATGAAGTCGCGAACATAGGGCTCGGCCGGCCGTTCGAGCAGGTCCCGCAGCGTGCCGTGCTGCACGATGCCGCCGCCGCGCAGCAGCACGATGCGGTCGCCGAAATGCGCCGCCTCATTCATGTCGTGGGTCACCAGAACGACGGTCTTGCGCAGCCGGGCGAAAATTGCCTTGAGCTCGTCCTGCAACTCCAGGCGCGTGATGGGGTCGAGTGCGCCGAGCGGCTCGTCGAGCAGCAGCAGCCAGGGGTCGAGCATGAGCGCGCGCATGATGCCGACACGCTGGCGCTGCCCTCCCGAGAGCTCCTGCGGGTAGCGTGCGAGAGCGGCCTGCGGCAGACGCGCCAGTTCGGCGAGCTCGGCGCAACGCCCAGCCACCTCCGTCCGTTCCCGCCCGAGGTGGCGCGCGAGCAGGGTCACGTTTTCCCCGGCCGTGAGGTGCGGGAACAGCCCGCCGTCCTGGATCACGTAACCGATGCCCCGGCGCTGCCTGAGCGCGTTGTCGGAGGTCAGCTCCTCGCCGCCGATCAGTATGCGGCCACTGTCGGGCCGGACCAGCCCCAGCACCATGCGCAGCAACGTGGACTTGCCGCAGCCGCTCGGCCCGATCAGGACGGTGGTGCGGCGGGCCTCGATCGCGAGGGACGTCGGGGCGACTGCAACCTGCCCGTCGTACGCCTTCGAAACGTTGTCGAAAGTGACCATGTGCTCCGCCCGCGCTATGCTCCGCCTGCCGTCCACGCGTTAGTATATTGCAGTAGAGCAATCCTCCATCCCTTGGACTCCGACATGAATCCACGCGATTACGAGCTCGAGCCGTTCTGGATGCCGTTTACCGCCAACCGCCAGTTCAAGGCGGCGCCGCGGATCCTGGTTTCCGCCAGGGACATGCACTTCATCGCCGAAGACGGCCGCAGGATCCTCGACGGTACGGCGGGCCTGTGGTGCGTGAACGCCGGGCACTGCCGCCCGAAGATCGTCGAGGCGATCCGGCGCCAGGCCGGGACGCTCGACTATTCGCCCCTGTTTCAGATGGGACACCCCGGGGAATTCCGTGCCGCCGCGCTCATTGCGCAGCTTGCGCCGGAGGGTCTCGATCGCGTGTTCTTCACCAACTCGGGCTCCGAGGCGGTTGATACCGCGCTGAAGATCGCGCTCGCCTACCACCGCTCCCGCGGTGACGGACATCGCAATGTGCTGATCGGTCGTGAAAGGGGTTATCACGGGGTCGGCTTCGGAGGCATCTCGGTCGGCGGCATCCCCGCCAACCGCAGGGCATTCGGCAACATGCTCGCACGGATTGATCACCTGCCCCACACCCACAACCTCGAGCGTAACGCCTTCAGCCGCGGGCAGCCGGCCTGGGGCGCGCACCTCGCCGACGACCTGGAGACGCGCATCATCGCGTTGCACGACGCCTCCAGCATCGCGGCGGTGATCGTGGAGCCCGTCGCGGGTTCCACCGGCGTGCTGGTCCCGCCCAAGGGCTATCTGGAAAGGCTGCGCGCGCTCTGCGACCAGTACGGGCTGCTCCTCATTTTCGACGAAGTGATCACCGGCTTCGGCCGGACCGGCCGGGCATTTGCCGCGCAAACCTTCGGCGTGACGCCCGACATGATCACGTTCGCGAAGGGCGTCACCAGCGGCGCCGTCCCGCTTGCCGGCGTGGTGGTGCGCCGCGAGATCTACGACACGGTGGTCAACGGCGCGCCGCCGGACATGGTCGAGCTCTTCCACGGCTACACCTACTCGGGCCACCCGCTCGCCACCGCCGCCGCCGAGGCAACGCTCGCGCTCTACCATGAGGAGAAGCTCTTCGACCGCGCGCGCGAACTCGCACCCTGTTTCGAGCAGGCGGTGCACAGCCTGAAGGGCGCGAACCACGTGATTGACATCCGCAATTTCGGACTGATGGCGGGGATCGAGCTCGCGCCCCTGCCGGGGAAGCCTGGGGCGCGCGGTTTCCAGGCGTTCCTCCGGTGCTTCGAGAAAGGCATCATGACCCGCGTCACGGGCGACATCATCGCGCTCTCCCCGCCCTTCATCATCAGCGAGCAGCAGATTGATGAGCTGGTGGGAACGCTGGCGGACGTACTGCGCGAGATGGCAGGAAAAAAACTCTAACAGGCTAATGCATTGCCTTTGCGAATCTTTGCGCTTTCGCGTCTTTGCGGTTCTGCCTGTCCGGGCTAGACGCGCTGCATCGTCCGGCTGCCAACCTGCATGAGGCAGTGGTCAACCCATTCTGCGGTGAGCTTTTCCTGCACCGAGTTCTGGCGCAGGCGCTGGTCGAGTGCGGCAAAATCCACGCGATCGAGCGGCTGGTCCTGGTTGAAGCAGGAAAAGACGTAGCTCACCTTCTTCGTCTGCGGGTCAACGTGCGGCTGCAGGCACTGGGCGCAGATTTCCTTCATCATGCACTGCATCGGCGAGTTGATTGAGCCGATCGCGAAGTGGTGCGGCTTGAGATAAGGCTCGAGTACGTCGTGCCGCGCGCGCGCCACCGCCGCCATCATGCGGTCCGAGCCGATGGCGATGATGCGGTCGGCGTCGCGGAATGCGATCGGTTGTTCACCCAGATCGCCGCTGGCATAAGCGTGCATGCCCTGCACGATGTTGCCGACGAAGGTCCGGTCCTGCGGGCGATCGGGCGTGAACCCGGGCTCCTCGTCGCAGCACCACACGACGACGTCCGCCGCCGCCTCGATCTCTCCGATCTTGTAGCGGTCGGTCATGTGCTTGTAGCCGGCGAAGTAGAGGACGCGGCTGCCGGCCCGGCGCATGGCCTGCCCGATGGAAAACAGCACGGCGTTGCCCAGCCCGCCGCCCGCCAGAATTACCGTCTCGTTCGACGGGATCTCCGTCGGCGATCCGGTCGGCCCCATCAGCACCACGGGATCGCCGGGCTTGAGGAGCACGCACAGGTCGGACGAGCCGCCCATCTCGAGCACGATGGTCGAGATGAGCCCGCGGCCGCGGCCCGCCCAGGCGCCGGTGAGCGCAATGCCTTCCATCGCGAGCCGGGTGCCGTCGGCGCGCGCCGCGCTCGACTCGTAGTTCTGCAGCCTGTAGAACTGGCCCGGGCGGAAGCGCCGGGCCGCGAGCGGGGCGCGCACCACGACTTCCACGATCAGGGGCGTCAGCCGATTGACCTCGTGCACCGTGGCGCGCAGTTCGTCGTCGAGGCGCGCGAAGAACGCGTCGTGGTCGGGGCCCGCCGCCGGACGCACGCGCGCCAGCACCCGGCTCACGACCGGATAGCCCTGTTTCGCGCCGCCGATCGCCTTCACCACGTTTCCGAAGTACGAGGGGTGCACGTCCCCGAAATAGCTGATGAAGCGGCCGTCCGGCCGCCGTGACATCAGCACCCGCACCTCGCCCGGCTTGGAGATCGCCTGCTCGGCGAGCGCGGGATGGCCTTCCTCGTCGCACGGCTGGAAATAGCGCCCGTCGAGCCGGAAGCTTGCGGGATCCTCACGCGCCAGCACCGTGTTGGGCTGCGTGCCCGCCGCGATCAGGATGGTGCGCGCGGACAGCTCGGCTTGCCGCGCCTCGGTCCATTTGCCGTCTTCGCCGCGCTGCCGGATGGAAACCCGCAGCGCGCGCGCGTGGCCGTATTCATCCACTTCGACGCCGAGCGGCGTCAGACCCTCCGCGAAATGGATGCCCTCCTCCAACGCCTTCTGGACTTCCTCGTGGTTGAGCGTGTACGAGGGGCTGTCAATCAGCCGCTTGCGGTAGGCGATGGTGACCCCGCCCCAGGACCGCAGCAGCTCCAGGATGCGCGGCTCGCGGTCCTCGGCGACGGCGCGCATGCGCTCCGCACGGATGGCGCGCGCATGGGACAGGAACTCGTCGGCGATCCTCCGTTCCTCCTCGTCCCACGCGATTCTTGCCGCAGCCTCGCCGTGCTCGCGCGCCAGCAGTTCGTAGCGCCGCAGGAACTTCTCGACCTGCAGCGGGTAGTAGGCAAGCGACTCGGTCGCCGTGTCAATCGCGGTCAGTCCGCCGCCCACGACCACCACCGGCAGCCTCAGCTGCATGTTGGCGATCGAGTCCGGCTTCGCCGCGCCGGTCAGCTGCAGCGCCATCAGGAAATCCGAGGCCGCGCGCACGCCGCGCGCCAGCCCGTTCGGCAGGTCGAGGACGGTCGGCCGGCCCGCGCCGATGGCG
>DAIDBG010000328.1 GCA_027310225.1 bacterium
GCGCAGAAGCCGCGCGACGTGCACGAACGGGCGGCAGTCCTCGCGCTCCGGAGGCGCGTCCATCACGATCCAGGATCGGCCGTGCGAGCGCACGCGGAAATAGCGGCGAAAGCTGGCGTCCGCCGATGCGGGTTGCAATGAAAACGGGCTCGCCGCGAAACGCGCAGCAAGCCAGTCGCGCAGTTGCTCCAGTCGTGTATCGGGTGTCGCCGGCAAGCCGATTGCCTTCAGCGGTGAATTGTGCGATTTTAGCACTTCGCTCCTGGCGTTCCCCCCGATGCACAAGCTGCAAATTACGCGCATCTTGCTCGCCGTATGGTGCGCGCTGCCGCTTGCCGCAGGCGCGCAACTGGGGCTCCGGCTCAAGTCACAGCCGACGCTCATTCTGGTTCCGCCTCCGGTCAGGGAGGAGGTGCCGGTATTCCTCGAGGCGGACCGGCTGCAGGGGCACGATGGAAAGGAAACCGAGGCCCAGGGCGACGCGCGCCTGCGCAAGCGCGGCCAGGCGATATACGCTGACCGGCTGCGCTACGACAAGCCGCTCGACGAGGTCACCGCGGAGGGCAGCGTGCGTATCGAGCAGGGGGCGGACGTGATAGAGGGCACGCGGCTCAGGTTCAATCTCGAGACCGAGCGCGGCTTCATCGAGAACCCGCGCTACACGCTGCGCAAGAGCCCCGCTATCGCCGGACAGCAACCGCCGTTTCGCGAGACGGACGCGCGCGGCACCGCGGAGCGGCTGCTGTTCGAAGGCCCCGGGCAGTACCGCGCCCAGGACGCCGATTACACCACCTGCAAGCCGGACGATGACGCCTGGTACGTGCGCACGGGCGACCTTCGCATTGACAAGGGCCGTGATGTCGGCACCGCGCGCGACGCGAGCATCGAGTTCTACGGCGTGCCGATCTTTTACTCGCCGTACCTCTCGTTCTCGCTGAACCAGGAGCGCAAGTCCGGCTTGCTCACGCCGCGCTACGGCAGCACCACGCGGGGCGGCGCCGAGCTGACCGTGCCCTACTACTGGAACATCGCGCCCAACCGCGACGCCACCATCTCGCCGCGCGTCATGACGAAGCGCGGAGTGCAGGTCAACACCGAGTTCCGCTACCTAGAGCCGACCTACTGGGGCGAGGCGCGTGTCGAAGTGCTGCCGGAGGACAACGCCCGCAACGGCTCCGAGCGGCACGCCTACTTTATCAGGCACAGCCAGACGCTGCCGTACGGCTGGCAAGGCGCGCTCAATCTGCAAGGAGTCTCGGACGATACCTACTTCACCGATCTTTCGACACAGATCGCGGTGACCTCCCAGGTGCTGCTGCCGCGGGAGGCCACGCTCGGCCGCGGCGGCACCTGGGGGGGCGGCAGCGGCGCTTACGGGTTCAGTGCCCTGGTGCAGCGCTGGCAAACGCTGCAGGTTGACCCGCTGGCGCCGGTTGCCAAGCCTTACAGCCGCGCGCCGCAGTTGACGCTCAACGCCACGCGCCAGGACGTGCTGCGCTCCGATTTCGATTTTCTGGGGCAGTACGTCGCTTTCGACCACCCTACACTGGTGACCGGCAGGCGCACTCTGGCCTACCCGAGCCTGAGCCTGCCGCTGCAGACCGCGTACGCCTATGTCACGCCCAAGCTGGGCCTCAACGCGACGCGCTATTTCATCGATTCCAACGCCGCCGGCCTCGCGGATAGCAGCCGCACGCTGCCGATCTTCACCACAGAAAGTGGCGTCGTGTTCGAGCGCCAGACCGCCATCGGCGGCACCCGCTTCCTGCAAACCCTGGAGCCCAAGCTGTACTACGTCTATATCCCGTTTCGGGACCAGGACCGCCTCCCGGTCTTCGACAGCGGGCCGCAGGACATCAACTTCGCGACCATCTATTCGGAGAACCAGTTCGCCGGCTGGGACCGCATCAATGACGCCAACCAGGTCACGCTCGGTGTCACCACGCGCTTTCTGGACCCCGAGAGCGGTGCCGAGCGGTTGCGGGCGGGCGTGGCCCAGCGCTACTACTTTGCGAGCCAGCGCGTCACGCTGCCGTGGGTGCCGGCGCGCACCAGCACCAGCTCGGACCTGCTCGCCGTGCTCTCGGGCTCCGTCGCACCGTACTGGACGGCCGAAGCGGGCTGGCAATACAGCACCGCATCTTCCCGGATCCAGAAAATCAACTTCAGCACCCGCTATCAGCCGCAGCCGGGAAAAGTGCTGAACCTCGGTTACCGCGAGACGCTCGATTCGATCAAGCAGACCGACGTCTCCAGCCAGTGGCCCATCGGGCGGAGATGGACCGGGCTCGCCCGCTGGAATTACTCGCTGCGCGAGCAGCGCACGATCGAGGGGCTGCTCGGCGCGGAATACAATGGCGGCTGCTGGGTGCTGCGCGTGGTCGCCCAACGCTTCGCCATCGCCACCCAGCAGGCTTCCACCACGTTTTTCGTGCAGCTCGAATTGAACGGCGTGTCGCGAATCGGCTCTAATCCGCTGGAAACGCTCAGGCGCAATATCGGCGGCTATGCCAGGCCGGATCCGCGCTCGCCGCGTCCCGAAGAACCGTATGCCCCCTATTACTGATCGCCGTTACCTGGTCCCGATGGTGGCGCGCGCCATCCCGTTCGCGCGGATGCTGATGCTTGCCGCCGCGCTCGCGGCGCCCGGAGCACCGGCGCAGCAACCGCGGCCCATCGTCGAGCTTGATCGCATCGCGGCGGTGGTGAACGACGACGTCATCACCCGCCTTGATCTGGACGAGCGCACCCGCTACGCGATTTCTCAACTGAAACAGCAGGGCACGCCGCTGCCGCCGCGCGAGACGCTGGAGAAGCAGATCCTCGACCGCATGATCGGTGACCGCGTGCAGCTGCAGTTCGCGAAGGAAACCGGGTTGCGCGTGGAGGACGCGGAGCTCGACCGGGCAATCAACCGCATCGCGCAGGAAAACAAGCTCACCCTCCAGCAGCTGCGCCAGACGATGGAAAAGGACGGCGTCCCGTTTTCGAAGTTCCGCGAGGACATCCGCAACGAGATCATCATGACGCGCCTGAGGGAGCGCGAGGTTGACAACAGGATCACGGTCACCGAGAGCGAGGTGGACAATTTCATCGGGACCCAGCAGGGGCAGGAAGGACTGAGCGACGAGTACTACCTCTCCCACATCCTGGTGACCGTGCCGGAAAACGCCAGTCCGGAGCAGA
>DAIDBG010000336.1 GCA_027310225.1 bacterium
CTTCGACAAAATCATCGTCATCGCCGCCGTCAGCGTCGTCTTGCCGTGATCCACGTGCCCAATCGTGCCCACGTTCACGTGCGGCTTGGTGCGCTCAAACTTGCCCTTCGCCATTTTTTTGCTCCGTTATCGCCAGATCCACTTCCACCGCGACTGCCACCGCATACCCCGCTTCAACGCCCGACTTCAAATCCGCAAAAAAATAAATAATTCGTTTCCATTTACAGATTTCGTCGCGGACGAAATCTGAATCCGCATAATGGGTTCAAAATAAGGAAGAAAAGAGATAGGCTCCTATCTCTTTTCTTCCTTGCCTGTGTACTTGTTGATGACCGCCTCCGCGATCTGCTTCGGCATCTCCGCGTAGTGCTTGAATTCCATGGTATAGGTCGCGCGACCCTGGGAGAGCGAGCGCAGCGTGGTCGAGTAGCCGAACATCTCGGCAAGCGGCACCTCGGCCCGGATCGCCTTGCCGCCGCCCGCCATTTCCTCCATGCCCTGGATCACACCGCGGCGCGAGTTGAGATCGCCGACTACGTTTCCCATGAAATCGTCGGGTGTCTCCACTTCCACCGACATGACCGGCTCGAGCAGCGCAGGGGAGGCGCGACGCAGGCCCTCCTTCAGCGCAAAGGAGCCCGCCATCTTGAACGCGTTCTCGTTCGAATCCACTTCGTGGTAGGAGCCGTCGAACAGGGTCACCTTCACGTCAACGACCGGGAAACCGGCGAGCACGCCGTTGGGCAGCGTGTCCAGGACCCCCTTCTTGACGGCGGGAATGTACTCGCGCGGCACCGCGCCGCCCTTGACCGCGTCCACGAACTCGAACCCCGTGCCTGGCGGCTGCGGATCGAGCCTCAGCCATACGTGTCCGTACTGGCCGCGGCCGCCCGATTGCTTGATGAACTTGCCCTCGACCTTATCGCACACCTTGCGGATGGTCTCGCGGTAGGCGACCTGCGGCGCGCCAACGTTGGCTTCCACGCCGAACTCGCGCTTCATGCGGTCCACGATGATCTCGAGGTGCAGCTCGCCCATGCCGGAGATGATGGTCTGCCCGGACTCCTCGTCGGTGCGCACGCGAAACGAGGGGTCTTCCTGGGCGAGACGGTTGAGAGCGATGCCCATCTTCTCCTGGTCCGCCTTGGTCTTCGGCTCGACCGCGACGTGGATCACCGGCTCGGGAAATTCCATCTTCTCGAGGGTGATGATCTTCTGCGGATCGGTCAGCGTGTCGCCGGTCGTGTAATCCTTCAGCCCCACGGCCGCGGCGATGTCGCCGGCGCGCACTTCCTTGATTTCCTCGCGGTCGTTGGCGTGCATCTGCAGGATGCGCCCGATCCGCTCCTTGCGGCCCTTGATCGGGTTGTAAACGGTGTCCCCCGAGTTGACCACGCCGGAATAAACCCGGAAGAACGTGAGCTGTCCCACGAACGGGTCGGTCATGATCTTGAACGCCAGCCCCGCGAACGGCGCCTCGTCCTTCGGCTCGCGCCGGTCCGGCTCGCCGTTCTCCTTCATGCCCTTGACAGCGGGAATGTCCACCGGCGACGGAAGGTAGTCGATCACGGCGTCGAGCATCGCCTGCACGCCCTTGTTCTTGAATGCGGAGCCGCACAACATGGGAAAGATCTCGCCGTGGATCGTGCGGGTGCGCAGCCCCTTCTTGATCTCCTCGATCGAGAGCTCGCCCTTCTCGAGATACTTGTCCATCAGTTCCTCGGAAGCTTCGGCCGCGGATTCCACCATCTTCTCGCGCCACTTTTTCGCTTCCGGCATCAGGTCGGCGGGAACGTCCCGGGCCTCGAATTTCATGCCCTGCGTGCCGTCGTCCCAGTAGATGGCCTTCATCCGGACCAGGTCCACGACGCCTTCGAACTTGTCCTCGGCGCCGATCGGCAGCTGGACGGGGACTGGATTGGCCTTGAGCCGGGCCCGGACCTGCTCCAGCACGCGCTTGAAGTCGGCTCCGGTTCGGTCCATCTTGTTGACGAAAATGAGGCGCGGCACGCGATATTTGTTGGCCTGGCGCCAGACGGTCTCGGTCTGCGGCTGCACCCCGCCGACCGCGCACAGCACGGTGCAGGCGCCGTCGAGCACCCGCAAGCTGCGCTCCACCTCGATCGTGAAGTCGACGTGTCCCGGCGTATCGATGATGTTGATGCGGTGCTCCGCAAAGGCGTTGTCCATCCCCTTCCAGAAGCAGGTCGTCGCCGCCGAGGTGATGGTGATGCCGCGCTCCTGTTCCTGTTCCATCCAGTCCATGATCGCGGTGCCGTCATGCACTTCGCCCAGCTTGTGGGAAACGCCGGTATAGAACAGGATGCGTTCGGTGGTCGTGGTCTTGCCGGCATCAATGTGGGCAGTGATGCCGATGTTCCGGTAACGTTCGATGGGTGTCTTACGTGCCACTTTGTGGAACCCTTTGCTCCCCACAGAGCCACGGAGATCACTAAGAACTCCTGTGTTCAATGGAAAATCGCTCCCTCTGCGCGCTCTGTGATCAAAAAATCAGAACCGGTAGTGCGAGAAAGCCTTGTTGGCTTCCGCCATGCGGTGGACTTCCTCGCGCTTCTTCATCGCGCCGCCCTTGCCCTCGGCGGCCTCGGCGAGCTCGCTGGCAAGGCGCGCGCCCATGGATTTCTCGCCGCGGCCGCGGGCCGCGTCGCGCAGCCAGCGCATCGCCAGCGCGGCGCGGCGCACCGGGCGCACCTCGACCGGCACCTGGTAGTTCGCCCCCCCCACGCGCCGGCTCTTCACTTCCACCATCGGCTTCACGTTGTTCACCGCCTGGTTGAACACCTCCAGCGGGTCCTTGCTGGTCCTCTTCTTGATCTGGTCGAGCGCGCCATACACGATCCGTTCCGCGACCGATTTCTTGCCGCGGGTCATGATGACGTTGATGAACTTGGCGACGTCCTGGCTCGTATACTTCGGGTCGGGCAGGACCTCGCGCTTGGGAATTTCTCTGCGTCGCGGCATATGCGTTTCGAGTTTCGGTTCCGGGCTTCGAGTTTTGAGCTGATTTTCTGCGGCGACCGCCGCGCTCACTCATCACTCATCATTCATCATTCCGGCTAGGCGGCCTTGGCGCGCTTGGCGCCGTACTTGGACCGTCCCTGCTTGCGGTCCTTCACGCCCGCGGTATCGAGACTGCCGCGCACCACGTGGTAGCGCACGCCCGGCAGGTCCTTCACGCGCCCGCCGCGGATCAGCACCACGGAGTGCTCCTGCAGGTTGTGCCCCTCGCCCCCGATGTAGCCGATGACTTCGAAGCCATTGGTGAGCCGCACCTTGGCCACCTTGCGCAGCGCCGAGTTCGGCTTCTTGGGGGTGGTGGTGTAGACACGCGTGCACACGCCGCGGCGCTGCGGCGAGCCGGCAAGCGCCGGCACTTTGCTCTTGGCGTGCGGGGCCTCTCGCCCCTTGCGCACGAGTTGGTTGATGGTTGGCATGTCCTCAGCTACCCATTCCGGTGGGCATCGCTCACCTAGCCAGTTGAATTCATGGAATTCATCGTCCGGCAGCGCGGCGTTGCCTGATCCCAAAAAAGCGGGGACGGCGTCGCCACCGTCCCTGCCTGGATTACTTCGTTTTGTGCCGCTCGACCGTGGAAAAGCCTGAGCGGCTGAAAAGACTGTGAATTTTATGGAGTTAGCTCACCTCTGTCAAGCAACTTGCTCTTGGCTTTCGCCGCTGGCCGCCACCTCGACAGCGGGCTCAACGCTCCCGCCCAGCTCGGCCGCCGCAGCCTGCCGGCGCCGGACCCTGTGGTAGGCGAGTCCGGTGCCCGCCGGGATGAGCCGGCCGACGATCACGTTCTCCTTCAGGCCGCGCAACTCGTCGCGCTTGCCCATGATCGCCGCCTCCGTCAGCACGCGCGTGGTCTCCTGGAACGATGCCGCCGAGATGAAGGAATCGGTCGAGAGCGAAGCTTTGGTGATGCCAAGCAGCATGTACTCGAATGTCGCCAGCTTCTTGCCCTGGGCCTCCATCTTCTCGTTCTCCTCCAGCACTTCCGCGCGCTCGAGCTGCTCGCCGGTGATGAAGCGCGTGTCGCCCGGATCAACGATCTGCACGCGGCGCAGCATCTGGCGCACGATCACCTCGATGTGCTTGTCGTTGATCTTCACGCCCTGCAGGCGATAGACGTCCTGCACCTCGTTGCAGATGTAGCGCGCGAGCGCTTCCACCCCGAGCAGCCGCAGGATGTCGTGCGGATCGGCCGGGCCGTCCACGATCATCTCGCCCTTGTTGACAACCTGCCCGTCGTGCGCCATCACGTGCTTGTCCTTCGGGATCAGGTACTCGTGCGGCGTGCCGTCGAGATCGGTGATCACCAGGCGCTGTTTGCCCTTGGTGTCCTTGCCGAAGGAGACGGTGCCGGTGATTTCCGCGAGCATGCCTGCGTCCTTGGGCGAGCGCGCTTCGAAGAGCTCCGCCACGCGCGGCAAGCCACCGGTGATGTCGCGCGTCTTTGAAGTCTCCTGCGAAATGCGCGCGAGCACTTCGCCCACGCCCACGTCCTGACCGTCGCGCACCGTGATGATCGAGCCGATCTGGAAGGTGATGTTGACCGGCTGGTCGGAGCCCGCCATCTTGATCTCGTTGCCCTGCTCGTCGAGCAGCTTCACCTGCGGCCGCAGGCCCTTGGCCTGGATGCTGCCGCGGCGCTTGGGATCAACGACGACCAGCGTCGACAGCCCGGTCACCTCGTCGATCTGCCTGGCGACCGTCACGCCCTCCTCGACGTTCTCGAACTTGATGCGTCCCGCGTACTCGGTGATGATCGGCCGGGTGTGCGGGTCCCAGGTCGCGAGCACGCGGCCGGCCTTGGCGGCCTCGCCGTCACGCGCCAGCAGTGTCGCGCCGTACGGCACCTTGTGCCGCTCGCGCTCGCGGTTGTTCTCGTCGTGGATCACGATTTCGCCGTTGCGCGAAATCGCCACGAGTTCCTGCCGCGAGTTGGTGACGTAGCGCATGCCCGCGCTGTAGCGCACCACGCCGTTCGACTTGCTCTCGACCTGGCTCACCACTGCGGTACGGGAGGCGGCGCCGCCGATGTGGAAAGTGCGCATCGTGAGCTGTGTGCCCGGCTCGCCGATCGACTGCGCGGCGATCACGCCCACCGCCTCGCCGACGTTCACCGGCGTGCCGCGGCCGAGATCGCGCCCGTAGCACTTGGCGCACAACCCATGGCGCGTCTCGCAGGTGAGGGGCGTGCGCACCTTCACCTCGTCCACGCCCGCTGTCTCGATCGCCTCGACCGCGTTCTCGTCGAGCAGCGTGTTGGCCGCGCATACCACCTTGCCGCTCTCGGGATTGACGGTGTCGACCGCGCACACGCGCCCGAGGATGCGCTCTCGCAGCGACTCCACCACCTCACCGCCCTCGATCAGCGCCTTCATCGAGACGCCCTGCACGGTGCCGCAGTCATCCTCGGTCACCACGAGGTCCTGCGTGACATCCACCAGCCGCCGCGTGAGGTAGCCGGAGTTGGCGGTCTTCAACGCCGTGTCCGCAAGGCCCTTGCGCGCGCCGTGCGTCGAAATGAAGTATTGCAGCACGTTCAGCCCCTCGCGGAAATTGGCCGTGATCGGGGTCTCGATGATCGAGCCGTCCGGCTTCGCCATCAGCCCGCGCATACCGGCGAGCTGCCGGATCTGCGCCGCCGAGCCGCGCGCACCGGAATCAGCCATCATGTAGATCGAATTAAACGATTCCTGCATGACGGAAGCGCCCTTCTTGTCCCTGCGGGGCGCCCATTCATGCTTCTTGCCGTCCCATTCCAGCACCGGCTCGACGCCGAGCTGCTCCATCATCGCCTTCGCCACCAGGTCGCCAGCGCGGCCCCAGATGTCCACCACCTTGTTGTAGCGCTCGCCCTGGGTCACCAGGCCCGAGGTGTACTGCTTCTCGATTTCCTGCACTTCCTTCTCGGCGTCCGCGATGATCTCGTTTTTCTGGCTCGGGATCAGCATGTCGTCCACCGCGATCGAGATGCCGGCCTTGGTCGCCATCGAGAAGCCGCTGTACATCAGCTTGTCGGCGAAAATCACGGTCTCGCGCAGCCCGCAGCGGCGGAAGCTCGCGTTGATGAGCCGAGAAATCTCTTTTTTCTTCAAGGGTTTGTTAATGAGCTCAAAGGGCAGCCCCGCGGGCAGGATGTCAGAGAGCAGGGCGCGCCCGACGGTGGTCTCGTAGCGCGCCAGCTTCTCGCGCTTCTCGCCGTCGGCGTTGATCTCGACCTCCTTGATGCGCACCGTGATGCGGGCGTTGACCTCGACCTGGCCCGAATCGTAGGCGCGCGCGACTTCCGAGAGGTTGGTGAAGAGCGAGCCCTCGCCGCGCGCGCCCACCTTCTCACGCGTGATGTAGTAGAGCCCGAGCACGATGTCCTGAGAGGGCACGATGATCGGCTCGCCGTTGGCGGGCGAGAGGACGTTGTTCGAGGACAGCATGAGCGTCCTCGCCTCCATCTGCGCCTCGAGCGACAGCGGCACGTGCACCGCCATCTGGTCGCCGTCGAAGTCGGCGTTGAACGCCGCGCACACCAGCGGATGCAGCTGGATCGCCTTGCCCTCCACCAGTTGAGGCTCGAACGCCTGGATGCCGAGACGGTGCAGCGTCGGCGCGCGGTTGAGCATCACCGGGTGCTCGCGGATCACCTCTTCCAGGATATCCCAGACGATCGCTTCCTGATCCTCCACCATGCGCTTCGCCGCCTTGATGGTGGTGGCGAGCCCCATGACCTCCAGCTTGTGGAAGATGTAGGGCTTGAACAGCTCGAGTGCCATCAGCTTGGGCAACCCGCACTGGTGCAGCTTCAATTGTGGACCCACCACGATCACCGAGCGGCCGGAGTAGTCCACGCGCTTGCCCAGCAGGTTCTGGCGGAAGCGCCCGCCCTTGCCCTTGATCATGTCGGCGAGCGACTTCAGCGGCCGCTTGTTGGCGCCGGTCATCGCCTTGCCGCGGCGGCCGTTGTCGAGCAGCGAGTCGACCGCCTCCTGCAGCATGCGCTTCTCGTTCCTGACGATGATCTCGGGCGCCTTGAGCTCGAGCAGGCGTTTCAACCGGTTGTTGCGGTTGATCACGCGGCGATAGAGGTCGTTGAGATCCGAAGTGGCGAAGCGCCCGCCGTCGAGTGGAACCAGCGGCCGCAGCTCCGGCGGCAGCACCGGCAGCACTTCCATGATCATCCATTCCGGCTTGATGCCGGACTTGTGAAAGGCCTCGAGCACCTTCAGCCGCTTGGCGATCTTCTTGATCTTGGTGTCGGAACTGGTGGCTGCGAGCTCTTCGCGGAGCCGCTCGATCTCGTGCCTCAGGTCGAGACTGCGCAAGAGCTCCCGGATGCCCTCCGCGCCCATCATGGCGGTGAAGTCGTTGCCGAACTCCTCGACCTTCGCGAGATAGTCGTCCTCGGTCATGAGCTGAGCGCGCTTGAGCGGCGTCATCCCCGGGTCGATCACGACGTAAGCCTCGAAGTAGAGCGCACGCTCGATGTCGCGCAGCGTCATGTCGAGCACCATGCCCATGCGGGAGGGCAGGCTCTTCAGGAACCAGATGTGCGCCACCGGGCTCGCGAGCTCGATGTGGCCCATGCGCTCGCGCCGTACCTTGGAAAGCGTCACCTCCACCCCGCACTTCTCGCAGATGACGCCCCTGTGCTTGAGCCGCTTGTACTTGCCGCACAGGCATTCGTAGTCCTTCACCGGGCCGAAGATCTTGGCGCAGAACAGGCCGTCGCGCTCCGGCTTGAAGGTCCGGTAGTTGATGGTTTCCGGCTTCTTGACTTCGCCGTACGACCAGGAGCGGATCTTCTCGGGCGAGGCGAGCCCGATCTTGATCGCGTCAAATTCCTCTTCCTGCGTGACCTGCTTGAACAAATCGAG
>DAIDBG010000346.1 GCA_027310225.1 bacterium
GAGCAGGGCGATGCCTGTCAACTATCTGGTGGAACCTGGTGGTGTACTGAAGGGCCGCATCCGCGTTCCCGGCGACAAGTCCATTTCCCACCGCAGCATCATGCTTGCCTCGGTCGCCGAAGGCGTGTCGCGTGTCACCGGTTTTCTCGAGGGCGAGGACGCGATCGCGACCCTGAACGTGTTCCGCGCCCTCGGCGTGCGCATCGAAGGTCCCCGGCAGGGCGAGCTGGCCGTTCACGGCGTCGGACTGCACGGCCTCAAGGCTCCCCGTCAGGCGCTCGACTGCGGCAACGCCGGCACTGCGATGCGGTTGCTCGCGGGCCTGCTTGCGGGGCAGGCATTCGACTGCGAGTTGACGGGGGACGAGAGCCTGACGCGGCGGCCCATGAAGCGCGTCGCGGAACCGCTCAATGCCATGGGCGCGCGCATCGAGACCGCGGAAGGCGGATGCCCGCCGTTGAGGATACATGGCGGAAGGCAACTGCACGGCATCCGCTATACGATGCCGGTGGCAAGCGCACAGGTGAAATCCGCGCTGCTGCTCGCCGGTCTCTACGCGAAGGGCCGCACCTGCATTACCGAACCCGCCCCGACCCGCGATCACACCGAACGAATGATGCAGGCATTTGGCTGTCCGGCGGATAAAAAAGGCGGCGCCATCTGTGTCGAGGGCGGTAAGATGCTCTGGGCGACGGACATTCAGGTACCTGCGGATATCTCGTCTGCCGCTTTTTTCATGGTCGGCGCTTCGATCGCACCGGGGTCCGACATCACGATCGAGCATGTGGGCGTCAATCCCACCCGCACCGGCGTCATCGAGATTCTGCGTCTAATGGGTGCGGACCTGCAGGTGTTCAACGAGCGCATGGCGGGAGGCGAGCCGGTGGCGGACATCCGCGTGCGCGGGGCGCAGTTGCGGGGCATCGAGGTCCCGTGCGGGCTGGTGCCCCTGGCGATAGACGAATTTCCGGCATTGTTCGTCGCTGCGGCGAACGCAAAGGGGAGGACCGTCGTCAGCGGCGCTGAGGAACTCAGGGTGAAGGAATCGGATCGCATCCGGGCAATGGCCGACGGGTTGCGGGCGATCGGCGTGCGGGCGGAGCCGACGCCCGATGGCATGTGCATCGCCGGCGCGCCGTACCGCGGCGGGGCGGTGGACAGCCAGGGCGATCACCGCGTGGCGATGGCGTTCGCTATGGCGGCGCTACGCGCGTCGGCGTCCATCACTGTTTCCGATTGCGCCAACGTTGCGACCTCTTTCCCGGGTTTCGCCGAGCTCGCCCGCTCCGCCGGTCTCGGGCTGACAGTGACTTGAACCAAACCGAATCAGTCATATCTGCCGCCGCCGTCGGACTGGTTAGGAGCCCGCGCTGCAGTCGCCTCCACGGGCGTGGCGCGTTCGCTACTGACCACGCTGCCAGCTTCTGCCGCGCGGGCCCCTAGCCCATGACCCCCGAACAGGCAGTGCCAGTCATCGCCATTGACGGCCCGTCGGCTTCGGGCAAAGGGACCGTGGCCGGATGCGTCGCCACCGCGCTCGATTTTCACTATCTCGACAGCGGAGCGCTCTATCGCGCCATAGGATGGGTGGTGCTGGAGCATGGAGTAAACCTGGAAGATGAATTAACTATTTCCAATATCGCATTGAATTTGAATGTTGATTTCTGTGGAAACCAGGTCCGGCTGGGGACCCGTGACATCACCAAGGCAATTCGCGAAGAACGCGTCAGCCTGATTGCTTCAAGAGTCGCCGCGTTGCCCAAGGTGCGCGAGGCCCTGCTGGAACGCCAGCGCGCGTTCCGGCGGCCGCCCGGGCTGGTCGCCGAAGGCCGCGACATGGGCACCGTAGTATTCCCTGGCGCCGCGCTCAAGATCTTTCTCACCGCGAGCGCGGAAGAACGCGCGGAACGGCGATATAAACAGTTGATGGAAAAAGGAATGCATGCTAGCATGACAACCCTTTTGCAGGATATCCGGGAACGCGACGCGCGTGATAGCAGGCGCTCCGTGGCCCCCCTGCAAAAAAGCGCTGATGCCGTACTGCTTGATACCACCGGCCTGCCGGTGAAAGAAGTAGTGAGGCGGGTGCTGGCGCTATACAAAAAAGCACAACGGGCGCCATGAGGCTACCCTCATGGTTTTTTTCACCAACCCCGTCTCCGGACGGGCTTATCCAACATCCTGAATCTGAATGATGAAAACGACTTCACCGGCAGCAACCATGGAAGACTTCGCCGCACTGTTTGAGGAAAGCCTGACGCGCAAGGAGATGCGGGTAGGCGAGGTGATCACCGCCGAGGTGATCCGGGTGGACGACAACTACGTCGTGGTCAACGCCGGACTGAAGTCCGAGAGCTACATCCCGGTGGAGGAATTCCGCAGCGACCGCGGCGAGATCGAAGCCAAGCCGGGCGATTTCGTGAGCGTCGCGATCGAGTCCCTGGAAGACGGCCATGGCGAGACGCGCCTGTCGCGCGACAAGGCGAAGCGCCTCGCGGCGTGGCACGAACTGGAAGAGGCGCTCGCGAAGGGCACGGTGGTCTCCGGCATCATCAACGGCAAGGTCAAGGGCGGGCTCACCGTGACGGTGAACGGCATACGCGCCTTCCTTCCGGGCTCGCTGGTGGACGTGCGGCCGGTGAAGGACACTGCGCCGTACGAGAACAAGCAGATGGAATTCAAGGTCATCAAGCTCGACCGCAAGCGCAACAACGTGGTGGTCTCGCGCCGTGCCGTCCTCGAGGCCTCGCAGGGGGCCGAGCGCGAAGCGCTGCTCGCGAGCCTGCAGGAAGGCGCGGTGGTCAAGGGCATCGTCAAGAACATCACCGATTACGGCGCGTTCGTGGATCTGGGCGGCATTGACGGGCTGCTGCACATCACCGATCTCGCGTGGCGCCGCGTCAAGCATCCCTCTGAAATCCTGTCCGTGGGCGACGAGGTCGAGGCCAAGGTACTCAAGTTCGACCAGGAAAAGAACCGCGTTTCGCTGGGCATGAAGCAGCTCGGCGAGGACCCGTGGGTCGGCCTGTCGCGCCGCTACCCGCCGGGCACGCGGCTGTTCGGCAAGGTTTCCAATCTCACCGACTACGGCGCGTTCGTCGAGATCGAGTCCGGGATCGAGGGCCTGGTACACGTCTCGGAGATGGACTGGACCAACAAGAACGTGCATCCGACCAAGGTGACGCAGCTCGGCGACGAGATCGAGGTGATGGTGCTCGAGATTGACGAGGAGCGCCGCCGCATCTCCCTCGGCATGAAGCAGTGCATGCCGAACCCGTGGGAAGAGTTCGCCATGAACCACAAGAAGGGCGACAGGGTGCGCGGGCAGATCAAGTCCCTCACCGACTTCGGCATCTTCATCGGGCTGCCCGGCGGCATTGACGGGCTGGTGCACCTCTCGGATCTTTCCTGGAGCAAGTCCGGCGAAGAGGCCGTGCGCGAGTACAAGAAGGGGCAGGAAGTGGATACCGTGGTGCTTTCGATTGACGTCGAGCGCGAGCGCATCTCGCTCGGCATCAAGCAGATCGAAGGCGATCCTTTCACCAGCTACATCCAGGCGCACGAGAAGAATTCCCTCGCCACCGGCACGGTGAAGGCCATTGATGCCAGGGGCGCGGCCATTCAGCTCGACACCGACGTCGAGGGCTATCTGCGTGCTTCCGAGGTGTCGCGCGACCGCGTGGAGGACATCCGCGCGCGGCTGAAGGAAGGCGACAAGGTGACGGTGATGATCATCAATGTTGATCGCAAGAACCGCACCATCAATCTTTCGATCAAGGCCAAGGATCTGGCGGAGGAGGCCGAAGCCATGAAGAAGCTCGCGGAGGATAAGCAGGCGAGCACCGGCACCACCAACCTTGGAGCGTTGCTCAAGGCCAAGCTCGATGTGGCCAATACCCAACAATAAGGGGATAAGGGAGCGTCATGACCAAGTCCGAGTTGATCGCGAAGCTCGCGGCGCGTTACCCGCAACTGGTGGCTAAGGATGCAGAACTCGCGGTAAAGATGATTCTCGACGCCATGGCGAAGAGCTTGGCGCAGGGCCAGCGCATCGAGATCAGGGGCTTCGGCAGCTTCGGCCTCAATTACCGCCCCCCGCGCACCGGGCGCAACCCGAAATCGGGGGAAAAGGTGCAGGTGCCGTCGAAATACGTGCCGCATTTCAAGGCGGGGAAGGAATTGCGCGAACGCGTGGATGTCAAGAAATAACAACACACACTCAGGCATCGTATGTTTGCGGCGGCATCATCGAAAGATCATGCCGTTTTTTTTGTCCGCAATCCGGGCCGGCGGCTCTGCGGCCCGGATTTTCGGCAGGACAGAGAGGTGTAGCCCATGCGTTACGTGTCCTGGATAATCAGGTTCCTGTTCTTCGTGCTGGTACTGTCGTTCGCGGTCAGGAACACCGATGCCGTGACCGTGCGCTATTACCTGGGCTACGAATGGCAGGCGCCGCTGATCTTCGTGCTGCTCGTGTCCTTCTGCGCCGGCGTGGCTGCCGGCATCCTCGCCAATCTCGGGCAGGTGTTCCGCCAGCGGCGCGAGATCGCCGCCCTCCGGCGCGAACGGCGCGGAAGCGGGACCGACCGCGGAGACGCGCAGGCGCAGAAGCGGCTTCAAGATGGATTCCAGGCCTAGAAATTTGTCGGACTTCGGGCCGACCCACTCCTCGGGCAGAACCGCCTGCCGGAGAACGGCGAATCGGAGCGGGCGTTCTCCGCGTTTCCGTGGTGAAAAACCAGGGCTGACGGCGCGCGATGGAAATTGAGTACTGGTGGCTGCTCGCGTTGCCGCTGTTCTTCGCGCTCGGCTGGCTTGCCGCGCGCATTGACATCAAGCAGCTGCTGTCGGAATCGCGCGCCTTGCCCCGGTCCTACTTCAAGGGGCTCAACTTCCTGCTCAACGAGCAGCCGGACAAGGCGATCGAGGCCTTCATCGAGGTGGTGAAGGTGGATCCCCAGACCATCGAGCTGCACTTCGCTCTGGGAAGCCTGTTCCGGCGCCGCGGCGAGGTCGAGCGCGCGATCCGCATGCACCAGAACCTGGTCGAGCGGCCCGACCTGCCGGCGGAGCAGAAGCTGCACGCCCTGTTCGAGCTGGCGCAGGACTATTTCAAGGCCGGGCTCCTCGACCGGGCGGAGGAGCTGTTCCTGAAGCTCGAGGGTTCTCCCCACGCGGAGGAGGCGCTCAAGTTCCTGCTCGAAATCTACGAGCAGGAGAAGGAGTGGCACAAGGCGATCGGCATCGCCGGCAAGCTCGAGAGCGTGACGAGGCGCTCGCACCAGAAGGAGGTCGCCAACTTCTACTGCGAGCTCGCCATCAACGAGATGATGCACAGCCGCCCCGGCACCGCCCGCCCGCTGCTCGCCGAGGCGCTCGCCTATCACCGGCTGGGTGTCCGCGCTAACCTGCTGCTCGGCGACCTTGAGCTCGCCGCAGGACGGCCTGAGGCGGCGATTGACGCCTGGAAGCGGATCGAAAGCCAGAACCCGTCCTATCTTGCGCTGGCTGCGGAACGCATCTACAACGCATTCAGGCAGTGCGGCAAGGCCGAAGAAGGCATCAACCTGCTGCGCGGCTACCTCGCCAAATATCCGTCACTCGACCTGCTCAATACCGTGTTCCAGGGTACGCTCGATAACCGGGGCACCGAGCCGGCGTACCGCCTGGTGCGCGACGAACTGCGGCGCACGCCGACGCTGCTCGGCCTGGACAAGCTGCTGGAAGCGCAGTTGCTGGACGCACCGCTCGAGCGCCGGCGTGACCTGGAGCTCATCAAGGAGCTCGTCAACCAGCACACCCGCGGCCTCGCCATGTATAAGTGCGACAATTGCGGCTTCCGTGCCCGCCAGTACTACTGGCATTGCCCGGCGTGCGCGGCGTGGGAAACGTACTCCCCGCGCAGGACCGAGGAAGCGAAGCTCCCCGCGTGAGCCGGGCGGCAGGGATCGGCGCAACATGGAGCAGGCGCAGCCGAGGGGAAGCGATCAAAGTGAACGGGAATCTCATGGAGGCGGCGGCATGAGCGATCCGCGCGTCATCGTTGCGCTCGATGTTCCTGAAGCAGGGAGCGCGCTCGCGCTGGCGGCGCGCCTCGACCCGAAGCTGTGCCGTCTCAAGGTGGGGAAGGAGCTCTATACCGCCGCCGGGCCACAGCTCGTCGAAAAATTACTGCAATCCGGCTTTGCCGTCTTCCTCGACTTGAAGTTCCACGACATTCCGAATACGGTCGCCGCGGCCTGCGCGGCGGCGGCGGAGCTTGGCGTTTGGATGGCGGACGTGCACGCGCTCGGCGGGCGCGCCATGATGATGGCGGCGCGGGAGGCGCTAGCGGGCCGCCCGGCCGCGCCCAAGCTCGTCGCCGTAACGCTGCTCACCAGCATGGGTGAAGCCGACGCCGCCGAGGTCGGGCTCACGGGCACGCCGCAGGACAACGTGCTGCGGCTTGCGCGGCTCGCCCGGGACTGCGGACTCGACGGCGTGGTGTGCTCGGCACGGGAAGCGGCGCTGCTGCGGCGCGAATGTGGCGCCGGCTTTCTCCTCGTTACGCCCGGCGTGCGGCCGGAGACGGACGCGCCTGACGACCAGAAGCGGGTCGCCACGCCGCGCGCCGCCGTCGGGAACGGAGCGGATTATCTCGTCATCGGCAGGCCGATCACGCGGGCGCCCGATCCGCTCGCGGCCCTGCGCCGGATCTGCGACGAAATCGCGAAGTGAGGACGCACGGCGGTAGAATCCGGGAATGAAGCGGCGAACAACGATGCGGACGACACAGGGCGGGGGGCGCAGAGCCGGCGCACCTTCCTCATCCTCCATCCCTCATCCTTCATCCTTCAGGAAGGCTCGCGTTCTCGTCGTCGGCGACGCCATGCTCGACCGCTACTGGTTCGGTGAGGTTGACCGCATTTCCCCCGAGGCGCCGGTTCCCATCGTCAGGATCGGCCGGGAGGAGGAACGACCGGGCGGCGCCGCCAATGTTGCGCGCAATGCCGCAGCGCTGGGCGCCCGCGTCAGCCTGCTTTCGGTCGTGGGCACGGACGAGCCCGGCGCCCGGCTGGAAAGCCTCCTCAGGCGCGAGCGCGTCAACGCCCGGCTACACCGCGACCGCGGCATCAAGACCACCGTGAAGCTGCGCGTGATCGGAGGGCGCAACCAGCAGTTGCTGCGCGTGGACTTCGAGAACCCGCCGGGCCACGAGGTGCTCGCCTCCAAGTTGCGCGACTTCGAGCAGATGCTGGACCGCGTGGATGTCGTGATCCTGTCCGATTACGGCAAGGGCGGCCTGACGCACATCGCGAGGATGATCGGCATGGCACGCCGCGCCGGGAAGACCGTGCTGGTGGACCCCAAGGGCGAGGACTATTCACGCTATCGCGGCGCCACCATCGTCACGCCGAACCGGAAGGAATTCCGGCAGGTGGCGGGGCCCTGGAACGGCGAGCGCGAGCTGACGGAGCGCGCCCAGCAGCTCCGGCGCAAACTCGACGTGCAGGCATTGCTCGTCACGCGCGGCGAGGAAGGCATGACGCTGTTTGAGGACGGTGCGCGGTTCCACGTTGCCACGCAGGCGCGCGAAGTGTCTGACGTGAGTGGCGCCGGCGACACGGTGATCGCGACGCTGGGGGTGGCGCTCGCGAGCGGCGCGCGCAGGCGGGATGCGGTGCGGCTCGCCAACCGCGCCGCCGGCATCGTGGTCGGCAGGTTCGGCACCGCCGTTGTTTCCCCGGGCGAGCTGTTCGGGGAAACAACAAACAGGAAATAGGAGAACGTCTCGTGTATTACGTTGTCACGGGCGCGGCGGGCTTCATCGGCTCCAATCTGGTGAAGGCGCTCAACGGGCGCGGGGTGACCGATATCATCGGGGTGGACGATCTCAGGCAGGGCGACAAGTTGCTGAACCTTGCTGACTGCGATATCGCGGATTACCTGGACAAGGACGAGTTTATCGAGCGGATCGAGGAAGGCGCGTTCGACGGGGCAATCGGCGCGGTTCTGCACCAGGGGGCCTGTTCGGACACGACCGAGGCCGACGGCCGCTACCTGATGGACACCAACTACCGCTACTCGCAGCGGCTGCTCGACTACTGTATCAGCGACGAGGTTCATCTCATCTACGCTTCATCGGCCGCGATCTACGGCGCGGGCCGGGAATTCCGCGAGGCACGCGAGTGCGAGGCGCCGCTCAACCTCTACGGCTACTCCAAGTTCCTGTTCGACCAGCTGGTGCGGCGCCGCTTCGAGGAGCGCACCGCCCAGATCGTGGGGCTGCGCTACTTCAACGTTTACGGCGCGCGTGAGCAGCACAAGGGGCGCATGGCGTCGGTCGCGTGCCACTTCTTCAACCAGTATCGCGGCTCCGGGCACGTGCGGCTCTTCACCGGTAGCGGCGGCTACGGCGACGGCGAGCAACGCCGTGATTTCGTGTCGGTGGAGGACTGCGTCAAGGTCAACCTGTTCTTCCTCGAGCAGCCCGGGAAGGCGGGAATTTTCAACGTCGGCACGGGCAATGCGCAAAGCTTCAACGAAGTCGCGGTCGCCACGGTCAACGCCTGCCGCAAGGCGCGCGGGGAGGCGCCGCTCACGCTGGCGGCGATGCGCGAGCGCGGCGTAATCCAGTACATCCCCTTTCCCGATGACCTCAAGGGCCGCTACCAGAGCTACACCCAGGCCGACATCACCGCGCTGCGCGCCGCCGGCTACGACGCACCGTTCCTGACGGTGGAACAAGGCGTGGCGCGCTACTGTCAGACACTGCTGCAGCGGGCCGCCGCATGAACGCCGCGCACGCGGTATGGTTTTTCCCCCCGGAAGGCGCGCGGCATCGGTTATCATAGAGCAATGGACGTACGCGCCGCCTCTCCGTTCAGGACGCTCGAGGATTTCGTCGGCAATACGCCGCTGGTGAGGCTCAAGCGCCTGCCCGGCAGCACCACCAACACGCTGCTGGTCAAGCTGGAGGGCAACAATCCCGCGGGTTCGGTCAAGGACCGGCCGGCGTTCTCGATGATCAGGCGCGCGCAGGAGCGCGGCGACATCAAGCCGGGCGACACGCTGATCGAGCCCACCAGCGGCAACACCGGCATCGCGCTCGCGATGTGCGCGGCGACGATGGGCTACCGCATGATCCTGGTGATGCCGGAGCATCTGTCCATGGAGCGGCGGCAGAGCATGGCGGCGTTCGGCGCCGAGATCATCCTGACGCCGAAGGAAGGCGGCATGGAGATGGCGCGCGACGTCGCGGAGAAGATGCGCGAGGAGGGCCGGGGCGTGATTCTCGACCAGTTCGCCAATCCCGACAACCCGCTGTCGCATTACGAGGGCACCGCACCGGAAATCTGGCGCGACACGCAGGGCAGGATCACCCACTTCGTCTCCAGCATGGGCACCACCGGCACCATCATGGGCTGCTCGCGCTTTTTCAAGGAGAAGAACCCGAAGATCCAGATCATCGGCTGCCAGCCCTCGGAAGGCTCGCAGATTCCCGGCATCCGCAAGTGGCCGCCGCAGTACCTGCCCCGGATCTGCGACTGGAAACGGGTGGACCGCGTGATCGAGGTCTCGCAGGGCGACGCCGAGGAGATGACGCGGCGGCTCGCGCGGGAGGAGGGGATCTTCGCAGGCATATCGTCCGGCGGTGCGCTGTGGGCGGCGCTGGAGGTCGCGCGCGGCGTCGAGAACGCCGTGATCGTTTCCATCGTCTGCGACCGCGGCGACCGCTATCTTTCCACGGGTGTCTTCCCGGGCTGACGCGGCGCGTCCGGCGTCGCTGTTCGCGCTCGCGTGCTCGCTGGCGGCGGTCGCCTTCGCCGGCGAGATCGGTCTCACGCTGGAGCGCATCGAGGCTCCCGGCTTCTCCGCCAGCGCCATCACTGCGCGCCTGAAGGACGGAGCCACGGGTGAATTGCTGCTCGACATCGGCGAGATCGCGCTGCAGGACAGGAACTGGCGCAACGTGCGCATCGCGTGCGCGAAGTTCCGGATGGGGCGCGCGACGATCGAGTGCCTGCAGGGCGAGGCGGACATCGGCGGCCGCATCCCGCTCACCTTCGCCTACGCCGGGGCGAAGCGGGTGCTCGACCTTACGCTTCGGCCGGGCCGCGGGGAGATCTGGCGCTTCAAGGGACGTTTCGCGGGACGCGCGCCCGAGTTGCGCGTCGAGATCGAAAACGGTGATCTGAAACGCCTTGCGCCGTGGCTCCCTCCGGAGTGGCCGAAGCTCACGGCGGGGGCGATAACCGGCTCCGTCGTCCTCGCCGGGCCCGGACGCGACCGCGTCGCCGCCGATCTCACGGTGCGCGAGGCCGCGTTCAGCGACGCGAGCGGCCTGCATGCGGCCGAGAAACTGGCCGGCCGGCTCAACCTCGACGCGCAGCAAAGGGGCGGGAGCTGGCAGTGGCGCGCGGCGCTCGAGTGGAGCGGGGGCGAGCTGTTCTGGCAGCCGCTCTACCTGCGGGGATCGGGCCACGCGGTGAGCGCGGAGGGAACGTTCGACGAGCGGAAGATCGAGGTTACGCAGAGCCTGGCCAGGCTGGCCGGCGTCGGCGAGGTCGAAGTGAAGGCAGCATGGGACCGCCGCACGGGCAAGGTGACGAGCGCGGACGTGCGCTCGGGCAGGCTCGATGCCGCTGCGCTCTACGGCGAGGTGCTCAAGCCGTTTTTCTTCGGCACCGCGCTCGATGACTTGCGCGCGGCAGGGGCGGTCGAGCTGGCGCTGCAGGTCCGCGACGCACGGCCGGAGGCGCTCGATGTCATCGTGCGTGACCTTTCCTTCGAGGACAGGAACCGGCGCTTCGCCGTGTTCGGCGCGAGCGGGCGCATTCCCTGGCACCGCACCGAGGAAACGTCGGTTGATCTCCGGATGAAGGGCGGGGAGCTTCTGGGGGTTCCGTTCGGCGCGGTGAAGCTTCCGCTGACCACGCGCGGGATGCGCTTCCGGCTGGATACGGTCGAGGTCCCGCTGCTCGACGGCACGCTCACGATGCGGGGATTTGCGGCCGAGCCCCCGCTGGAAGGCTGGCGCTGGGCCTTTCGCGGTGGCCTCTCGCCGATCTCGATGGAGCGCTTCACGCAGGCGGTGGGGTTGCCGGCGATGTACGGAACCGTCTCGGCCGAGGTTCCGAGGGTGACTTACGCGC
>DAIDBG010000355.1 GCA_027310225.1 bacterium
GTGATTGCCCAAGCCACAACCACTTGATCACTTAATCACTAAATCACTTAATCACTGAATCACTCCGCCGGGCGCGGTGGCGGAAGTACTCGACGATCCCCGGCGTGATTGAGATCAGCACGATCACGACGATCACCAGCGTCAGGTTCTGCCTGACCGCCGGCACGTTGCCGAAATAGTAGCCGGCGTAGGTGAGCGAGCCGACCCAGGCGACGCTGCCGGTGAAGCTGTAGAACAGGAAGCGGGGATACTGCATGCGCCCGATGCCGGCCACGAACGGCGCAAAGGTGCGGACGATCGGCACGAAGCGCGCGAGGAACACCGTTTTCGCGCCGTAGCGGTCGTAGAAGCGCTGCGTGCGCGCGAGGTGGGCCGGGTTGAACAGGCGGGAATTACTGCGATTGAACACGCGCGGCCCGAGATAGCGGCCGATCCAGTAGTTCGTGTTGTCTCCCAGAAACGATGCGCCCGCGAGCACGGCGAACAGCCCGTGCACGTACATGTCTCCCGCCGCCGCCAGCGTGCCCGCCACGAACAGCAGCGAGTCGCCCGGCAGGAACGGCGTCACCACCAACCCTGTCTCGCTGAACACGATCGCGAAGAGGATGGCATAGATCCAGACGCCGTAGTTGGCGACCAGCCACTGGAGGTAGCGGTCGAGATTGAGGACGATATCGAGAAAGGCGGAGAGCAGCTCCACGTTATGCCGTTCCAGCGATCATTCGGCGGCTGACGGCCGGAACATGACACGGCGCGAATTCCGGATGCTGGCCGCGACTATTCGAAGCTGGAACGGCATCAGACCACCGCTCCGCCTTCGCCGGCCTTTTTTTCCGGTTCCGGCCTGGCGAGGTCCTCGCGCGACACCCCGAGATACATCACGATCGGGCTCGCCACCAGCACCGAGGAATAGATGCCGAAGAGGATGCCAATAGTGAGCGCGAGCGCGAAGTAGTACAGCGTCTCCCCGCCGAAGATCAGCAGCGAGAGCACCATGAGCTGGGTCGAGCCGTGGGTGATGATGGGGCGCGACATGGTCGCCGTGATGGCGTGATCGAGCACCTGCGGCACCGGCCAGTTGCGTGTCCTGCGGTTGCGGAAGATCTCGCGCACGCGGTCGAACACCACCACCGACTCGTTGACCGAGTAGCCGAGGATCGCCAGCACCGCGGCGAGCACCGGCAGCGAGAACTCCCACTGGAAGACCGAGAAGAAGCCGACGATGATCACCACGTCGTGAAGGTTGGCGACGATCGTGGCGAGTCCGAACTTCCATTCGAAGCGCAGCGCCAGGTAGCCGACGATCCCGAGCGACACGAACAGCAGCGCCAGCGCGCCGTTCTCCAGAAGCTCCCTGCCCACCTGGGGCCCCACGAACTCGACGCGGCGCATCTCGACTGCCGGGTCGCTTTTCTTCAATTCCTGCAGGACGATCTCGGAGAGCTTGGCGCTCGTCACGCCCTGTTTCACGGGCAGCCGGACGAGCACATCGCGCGAGGTGCCGAAGTTCTGCACGGAAGCATCGCCGAACCCGAGGCGGGCCATCGCCTCGCGGATCCTGGAAAGGTCTGCGGCCTCCCGGTAGGCCACTTCCATCACCGTGCCGCCGGTGAAGTCCACGCCCAGATTGAGTCCGCGCACGGCGAGCGATCCCACGGCGATGAGGAACGTGACCAGCGATATCACATTGAACACCAGCGCGTACCGCATGAACGGGATGTCGCGCTGGATGCGGAACCATTCCATCGCTACGCCTCCGCTCCGCGAGGGATGAGGGATGAGGGATGATGGATGAGGAACATCCCGAAGCCCTCGCCCACGCCCAAGTGTCTTCTCCTCATCCCCCTGCCCTCTGCCCTCATCCCTTGGCGGGCGCCTTCGGCCGCCACACCTGCCCGATGGAAACCTTGTCGAGCCGGCGGCGGCGGCCGTAGTAGAGGTTGACCATGCCGCGTGAAATCATCACCGCGCTGAAGATCGAGGTGAGGATGCCGAGGGACAGCACCACCGCGAACCCCTTCACCGGGCCCGAGCCGAACGCGAACAGGGCGAGCCCGGCGATCAGCGTCGTGATGTTGGAGTCGAGAATCGTGCCCCAGGCCCGGTCGTAACCGGCATGGATCGCGGCCTGCGGCGTCATGCCGGCGCGCAGCTCCTCGCGGACGCGCTCGTTGATGAGCACGTTGGCGTCAATCGCCATGCCGATTGTCAATGCGATGCCCGCCATGCCGGGCAGCGTGAGGGTCGCCTGCAGCAGGGATAGCAGCGCCACCAGGAACAGCACGTTGGAGGCGAGCGCAACGACCGAGAACACGCCGAACAGCAGGTAATAGGCGATCATAAACACCGCGATCGCCGTAAACCCGTACCAGGTGGACTGGAAGCCGATGCGGATGTTCTCCGCGCCGAGCGAGGGACCGACGGTGCGTTCCTCGACGATCTCCATCGGCGCGGCGAGCGCCCCGGCGCGCAGCAGCAGCGAGATGTCGCGCGCTTCCTGCGTCGTCATGCGCCCGCTGATCTGCACCCGTCCGCCCGGGATCTCGGTGCGGATCACCGGCGCGGTCACCACCTCGCCCTTGCCCTTCTCGAACAGCAGGATCGCCATGCGCCGGCCCACGTTCTCGCGCGTGAGCTGCTGGAAGACGCGCGCGCCGGTGCCGTCGAGGTTGATGAACACCGCCGGCTCGCCGGTCTGGCTGTCGAACCCCGGCTGCGCGTCGTTGATGCGCTCGCCGGTCAGCACCACCTGCTTCTTCACCAGGATCGGCACGTTGCCGCGCTCGAGGTAGAGCTCGTCGCCGAACGGGACCTGGCCCGCGAGCGCCGCCTGGATCGCCGCCGGGTTGCTGGTATTCTCATCGTCCACCATGCGCACTTCGAGCGTCGCGGTGCGTCCCAGGATGTCCTTCGCCTTGGCGGTGTCCTGCACGCCCGGCAGCTGCACCACCACGCGGTCGGCGCCCTGCTGCTGGATGACGGGCTCCGCGACGCCCAGCTCGTTCACGCGGTTCCTGAGCGTGGTGATGTTCTGCTGCAGGGCGAAATCCTGGGTCTTGCGCTGGGCATCCGGCTTGAGCGTGGCGACGATGCGGAATTCGCCCGCGTCGTCCTGGGCCTTCAGCTCGAGGTCGGGCATGCCGCTCGCGATCTCCTCCATGCCCCTGTCGCGCATCACCCTGTCGCGGAAGCGGACCGTGACCGCCTGGCCGTCGCGCGCCACGCCGGAATACTGCACGCGCTTCGCGCGCAGGGCGCCGCGGATGTCGCCTGCGAACGTCTCGACCTTCTTGACGAGCGCCGCCTTCATGTCCACCTGCAGCAGGAAATACACGCCGCCGCGCAGATCGAGCCCCAGGTACATCGGCAGCGCCCCGATCGCGGTGAGCCAGCGCGGGCTGTTGGAGAGCAGGTTGAGGGCCACCACGTAGTCTTCGCCGAGCTGCGCCTGCAGCAGGTCCTTGGCCTTCAACTGGGTGTCGGTGTCAGCGAAGCGCACCTTGACGCTGGCTGCGTCGAAAAAGACGCCGCTCGCGGCGAGGTTGTTCTTCCTGACCAGGTCCTCGACGCGCCCCATGAGCGCGGCGTCGGCCCTGAGCGTCGCCTTGAGCGGCGAGACCTGCACCGCGGGCACCTCGCCGAAGAAATTCGGCAGCGTATAGACGAAGCCCAGCACCAGCGCGAGGCCGATGAGGATGTATATCCAGAGGGGATAACGATTCATGCTTCCCCGTGAGCGGTCAACGGTAAGTGGCGAGCGGATCGGGCGGCATTGTGCTTGTGGGTTACCGCTTAATGCTCACTGAAGGTTCCTGATGGTGCCTTTGGGAAGCACCAATTGCACCGCCGGGCGCTGAACCTGTATCTGGACGTTGTCGGCGATTTCAAGCGTCACGTAGCTCTCGCTGAGCTTGCTGATGCGGCCGAGCACGCCGCCGGCGGCGATCACCTCGTCGCCCTTCTGCAGCGCCTCGATCATCGTCTTGTGCTCCTTTGCGCGCTTCATCTGCGGACGGATCATCATGAAGTAGAGCACAACGAACAGCAGCACGATCAGCAGCAGGCTCTCGATGCCGCCGCCCTGCGCTGCGCCGGAAGCCTGGGCCCAGGCCGGATTGATCAACATGAAACCCTCCGTGAGTTGCGTCACCAGAGGCGGGTTCATGCCTCTGAAAAAGCGCGCATTCTAGCACGATTCTGCGCGCGCCTGCCGCTTCAATGCGGGCAGGAAGTCAACCAGTTGCCTGCGCTCGATCGCCGCGCGCAGACCGCGCATCAGCCCGTGGTAGTAATGAAGGTTGTGCAGCGTGTTGAGCCGCGCCCCCAGGATCTCGTTCACGCGCTGCAGATGGTGCAGGTACGCGCGGGTGAAATTCCGGCACGTATAGCAGGCGCATTGCTCATCGAGCGGCGCCGTGTCGTCGCGAAAGCGCGCGTTCCTGAGCTTGATAACACCGCGCCGCGTGTAGATCCAGCCGTTGCGCGCGTTGCGCGTGGGCAGGACGCAGTCGAACAGGTCCACGCCCGCCGCGACCGCCGCGACGATGTCCTCCGGCGTGCCCACGCCCATGAGATAGCGCGGCCGCTCCGCCGGCAGCCGCGGCGCCGTGTGCCTGAGTATCCGCATCATCTCGCGCTTGGTCTCGCCCACCGAGAGCCCGCCGATCGCGTAGCCGTCGAAGCCGATGCCGGCCAGCCCGGCCAGCGACTCGTCACGCAGCTCTTCGTGCATGCCGCCCTGCACGATGCCGAAGAGCGCGTTGCCGTTGCCCTCGTGGGCACGCTTCGAGCGCTCGGCCCACCGCAGCGACAGCCGCATCGAGTCGCGCGCCTGGTCGTACTCCGCCGGATACGGCGTGCACTCGTCGAACACCATCACGATGTCGGCGCCGAGCACGCGCTGGATGCGCATGGATTCCTCGGGCGTGAGAAAGCACGGATCGCCGTTGACGGGGGACTGGAAACGCACGCCCTCTTCCGTGATCTTCCGCAGCGGGCCGAGGCTGTACACCTGGTAGCCGCCGGAATCGGTGAGGAGCGGACCGTCCCAGCCCATGAAGCGGTGCAGGCCGCCGTGCGCCTCGATGACATCCAGCCCCGGCCGCAGCCACAGGTGGAACGTGTTGCCGAGCACGATCTGCGCGCCGATCTCGACGAGTTCCCGCGGGCTCAACGCCTTCACGGTACCGTAGGTGCCGACCGGCATGAAGGCCGGCGTGTCCACCACGCCGTGCGGCAGCGTGAGCCTGCCGCGCCGCGCCGCGCCGTCGGTCGCGTTAACAGAAAACTGCATCAAGAATCAGCCGCAGGTAAACGCGGATGAACGCCGATGAAGAAATGCCAAAACCAGTTGCCAAGTGACTCGTCCTTGACCTCCTTGCGCAGGATGTCGAGGTTGTCGCCGTAGTAATAGAGGCGGTTGTTCATCGTTTTTTCCTCATCGCTTTCTCCGAACGGTTACCAGACCGCCTTCGGATAATGTTTCCGAATCAGCCGATCGGTCGTGACCAACTCGGCATTGTCGAGAGCCGCTTGCGCCACGATCAAGCGGTCGAAAACATCCCGGGTCCAATCCAGATCGAGGGCACGTTCCGCGACAATTTCCATAGACCGGTCCTCGACCACGAGACCCAGACGCCGCTTCAGGTCAACGATGATCGAACGTGGCGCCGCAGTAATGCGCCCGATCTCTTGGAGGTATTGCAATTCCAGCAGGACGACCGGACTGACGCCGATTCGTTCCCGGTTGATCAGGCCTGCGGCGCGCTTGCTGATACGCTCGATTTGGCCGGAATAGAGCCAGAGCGCGACATGCGTATCGAGATAAGCGCTCATTTCAAGCGCTTATCCCACTTCCTGCGCCACTTCGCCTCGTCGAAGGTCTTGACTTTGGCCAGACGCCCGGGGTCGCCCACGATGACGCCGGGCCTCTTGACCAGATTGGCGAGCTTGTCCCGCGGCTCGGCGGGCGTGATGCGAACCCTCTTGCCGCGCAGTTCGACCTCGACCGGCACACCTTTCCTGATCACCTCGTCTATTACGCGATAAAGATCGGACCTGAGCTTGGTTGCCGTGATGGCCATGGCGGCGCACCTTTGTAAAATAGACCTATTCTAGTCCGCCCTCCGTACGTACGCAAGTTTGTCTATATACGTACGCTTTCAGTTCCGTTGGCGCCTTGGCGACTGAACCGTCACTGCGTCACTGCGTCACTTCGTCACTGCCTTTCAATCAGCATCGCGTCGCCGTAGCTGTAGAAGCGGTAGCGTTGCTCGATCGCGTGGCGGTACGCGCGGCGGATATTATCCATGCCGCCGAATGCGGAAACCAGCAAGAGCAGCGTGGACTTCGGGAGATGGAAGTTGGTGAGCAGGCGCTCGACCACGCGAAAGCAGTAGCCGGGCAGGATGAAGAGCCGCGTTTCGCCGCGCCCCGCCACGAGCTCACCGCCGGCCGCCGCGCTCTCCAGCGCGCGCAGCGTGGTCGTGCCGACCGCCAGCACGCGCCCGCCCCTCTCGCGCACCCGCGCAACGGCCTGCACCGTCTCCGCCGGCACGGCGTACCATTCGCTGTGCATCTCATGCTCCGCGAGATTCTGCACGCGCACCGGCTGGAAAGTGCCGGCGCCGACGTGCAGCGTCACGTAGGCCAGCTCGACGCCGTGATCGCGCAGCTCCCGCAGCAGCGCCGCGTCGAAATGCAGCCCCGCGGTTGGTGCCGCCACCGCGCCTGGCGCGCGCGCATACACCGTCTGGTAGCGCTCGGCGTCGCTTTCCCGGTCGGCACGGGTGATGTACAGGGGCAGCGGCACGTGGCCGTGGCGCTCGAGCAGGGCAAGCACGTCATCGCAGCCCTCGAAGCGCAGGTGGAAGAACCCGCCTTCGCGCCCGAGCACCGTCGCCTCCACCGTATCGGCGAGAACGAGGGTGCTGCCGATCCGTGTCGGATGGTTCGCCCCGATCTGGGCCAGCACTTCGCCCCCGCCGAGCACGCGCTCGACCATCACCTCGACCTGGCCGCCGGTCTTCTTGCGCCCGAGGAGCCGCGCCTTGATCACCCGCGTATCGTTGAGCACCATCACGTCGCCCGGCGCAACGAGCTCCACGATGTCGCGGAACTGCCGGTCTGTGAACGTTCCGGTTCTGCCGTCGAGGTGCAGCAGGCGGCTCGCGCCGCGCCCGCCCGGGGGAAACTGCGCGATCAGCTCCTGCGGCAGCTCGTAATCAAAATCATCGCGGCGCATTCAGGAATGCGGGATCGTCTTCCGCGCTGCCTTCGCCCTGATTGCGGCAAGCACCTTATCGGGGGTGGCGGGCAGCGAAGTGATGCGCACGCCGGTCGCATCATGGATCGCATTGAGGATCGCCGCCGCGGTCGGCACGGAGGTCGGCTCGCCGACGCCCTTGGCGCCGAACGGGCCGGTCGGGTCAAAGCTCTCCACGATAGCGACTTCGATCTCCGGCATGTCGAGGCTCGTCGGCACGAGGTAGTTGGTGAGGTTGGGGTTGATCAGGCGCCCGCCGTCGTCGAACAGCATCTGCTCGTGCAACGCGAAACCGACTCCCATCGAAATGCCGCCCTCGACCTGGCCCTCGACCAACATCGGGTTGATCGCCGTGCCGCAATCGTGCGCCGCGACGATGCGCAGCACTTCCACTTCGCCCGTCTCGTCGTCCACCTCCACTTCCGCGATCTGGGTCGCGTAAACGTAGGTGCTGAAGGGCTTGCCCTGGCCGGTTTCCGGATCCATCGCCACGGTCGGCGGGTTCCACGATGCGCTGCCGATCGCCGGCTGGCCCATCACCGCCTGCGCGTGGTGCGCCACTTCCCCGATGGGAAGGCCGCGCTGCGGGAAGCCCTTCACCTGGATCTTGCGGTCGCGCGCGTCGAGCTGGTCCGCCCGCACGCCCAGGAGCGGCGCCGCGATCTCGAACAGGATGGATTTCGCCTTCCCGGCGGCGAGCCGGACCGCGTTGCCGGTGACATAGGTCGTGCGGCTCGCGATCGCGCCGGCGTCCATGGGCGTCGCGTCGGTGTCGCCCGAGACGACGTGCACGTCGTCGGTCGCGATGCCGAGCTCTTCAGCCGCGATCTGGCCGAGCACGGTGAGCGAGCCCTGTCCGGTCTCCACGGTGCCCGTCAGCACGATCGCGGTTCCGTCCTCGTTGATCTTGACCGTCGCCGCACTGGGGTTCGCCGTGACCGTGAACCCGATCGGGTACCACATGCACGCGATGCCGCGCCCGCGCCGTTTCACGGCCGCGCCTCCTTCCAGCCGAACCGCTCCGCCGCCTTGAGCAGAGACTCCTTCACCACGACGCTGTGCAGCACCTGTCCGGTGGGGCTCACCGAGCCCTCCACGAACGCGTTGCGCAGGCGGATTTCGAGCGGATCAATGCCGAGCGCCTGCGCGATGTCGTCCATGTGCGACTCGTAGCCGAAGCACACCTGCGGCGCGCCGAATCCGCGCATCGCGCCGCTCATCGTCTTGTTGGTGTAAACGACGTAGGCCTCGACCCGCAGGTTATCAATCCGGTAGGGACCGGCCGCGAGGATCGCGGCCTTGCCGAGCGTCGTCTCGCTCCACGAGCAGTAAGCGCCGCCGTCGAGCACGAGCCGCACCTTGCGCGCGAGAATCCGGCCATCCTTCGTGACGCCGGTCTTGTACTCCATGATGATGGGGTGGCGCGTGGTGGTGGAAGTGAACTCCTCGCCGCGCGTGAAGACGCCCTTGACCGGGCGGCCGGTTTTCTTCGACAGCAGCGCAAGCACCGGCTCCTGCGTGATCTCGTTCTTGCCGCCGAAGTTGCCGCCGACGATGGTGCCGATCATGCGGATGCGGTTCATCGGAAGCTTGAGTGTGCGTGCGAGGTCGGCGCGCGCGAGCGTAATCCGGCCGATCGTGCACCAGAGGGTGAGGCGCCCGTTCGGATCCCATTCGGCGATCGCCGCGTGCGGCTCCAGCGACACGTGCTCGACCATCTGGGTGGCGTAGCGGGCCTCGAAGACGCGGTCCGCGGCCGCGAAACCGGCCTCGAGATCGCCCTTCCTGATGATTTTCTTCGCGTAGATGTTGCTGCTCGGGGGGTGGACCCTGGGCGAGCTCTCCTCCAGCGCCTCCAGCGGGTCGAGCACGGCCGGCAGTGGCTCGTACTCCACCACGATTTTCTCGAGCGCCTCCGCCGCGATCTGCCCGGTGACGGCTGCCACCGCCGTCACCCCATCGCCCGCGTGAAACACGCGCTCGTCCGCGAGGACCGGCTGGTCCTGACAGGACGGGCCGAAGGAATTGACGGGGATTTCGCGCCCGGTCAGCACCGCCATCACGCCCGGCGTGGCTTCCGCGGCGCTGGTGTCAATGCGCACGATGCGCGCGGAGGCGACGCCTGCGCGCTTGATCCGGGCGTGCAGCATGCCGGGGAACGAAAGGTCGTCTATGTAGCGGGTCTGCCCCAGCCCGTGCAGGCGCCCGTCGGGCCGGGTCGCACGCTGCCCGACGGCGGGCGTCTGCAGGCGCGCCTGCGGCACCAGCGCCTCGACCGGATAGGGCACGGCCGGCACGACGGCGGGCAACCGCATCTCCCGATCGGCCCGGCGCAGGGCCTCCGGCGCGATTTCCTTCTCTTTCCCGGCGAGCTTCGTCTCGTCAGCCATCAAAACACCTTCTTGCGCCGCCACTGCTTCGGGCGATCGCCCGGGAATGCAAGCCCGCTCGCATCAATTCCAAGGTCCACAAACAGCCTGGCAAGCGCGATGGCGCAGCTGTATCCCTCGAGCACCGGAACCTCCCACCCCATCTCATCGAGATGCTTCTGCACGAACGGCTGGAGCCAGAAGGCGTCGGAACAGCCGAAGGTGAGCACCTCGGCGCCGTCCTCCTGGATGGCCGCGAGCGCCGCCTCGACCGCGCGGTCAACGGCGAGGGACGGCTCTCCGCGCAGGGCTTTTTCCCGCTCATCGGCGATCGTGCTCTCGTGCTCGTGGCCGGGCCGGGCGTGGTAGTAGTTGATGTTGCGAATGGACGCGCAGCGGGCGGCAAAGCCGTGCCGGACCACGAGGTCGTAGTAATACATGTTGTGCGACTCGGCGAAGTCAATGACGCTGAACCGGTTGCCGAGCATGGTGGCGATGTGCATCTGGGAAAAAGCGCACGAGGTTACCGCAATGCGGTAACGGCGCGCGATCTCCCGTGACTCGAGAAAGCCCGGCTCTCCGCCGCCGAGCAGCACGATGGCGTTGTACTTGCCGCTCGCACACGCCTCGCGCACGATCGGCAGCCGCGCCGCCGCCACGTAGGCGAACTCCTCGCGCGTCTCCACCGCCCAGTCCCCGTAGGGCGCGACCGGCCCGCCGTGAAAGTCCCACTCGACGTCCTCGAGCAGAGGCCGGATGTCGAGGTAATCCATGCGCAGCCGCTGCTCCTTCGACAGCGCATCGGAGTGATACGGGTCCGCGTAGCGGCTGCCGCGCGGCAGCTGAAACGGCTGGATGAACAGGAACCGGTATTTCTTCGCGGCCGCCCCGGGGGCCGCCGGTTCCCGCGCCTTGTCACTGATCTCCCGCATCGCTATACCTTCACCACGACCTTGATCGGGTCTCCGGTGCGCTGCGCCGCGCACCGGATGGCGGCCGGCACCTCCGCGAACGGAAACGTGTGAGTGTGGAGGAGCTTTGCCGGGAAACGCTTCTGCGCCATCAGCGCCGCGGCCCGCCGCGTCGCGCTCCTGCCCTCGCCCCGGATGCCGAACAGATAGATGTTGTTGCTCACCAGGCGGGCGACGTCCACCGGCACCGGCTCCCTGGCGAAGGCGACGGCGCAGATGCGCCCGCCGCGGCTCACCATGCGGGCGGCCACGTTGATTGCGTCGCGCGCCCCCGAGCATTCGAAAACGTAATGCGCGCCCCTGCCGCGCGTCAGGCGGAGCACGTCCTCGACCGCGTCGCTCTCCTGCGCATTCACGACGGCGTCGGCTCCCAGCTTGAGGCCCGTTTGCAGCCGATTGCGATCCTGGCCCGTGCCGACCAGGATCACGGGGCCCGCGCCGAGCGCCTTTGCCGCCGCCGCCGCCATCAGGCCGATCGCCCCCGGCCCGATCACCACCACCGACTGGCCCGCAACCAGTCCGCCCGCCACGTCGAGCGCGTAGATCGCGGTGCCGGCGGTGACGATCAGCGTCGCCTCCTCGTCGCTCATGCCCCCGGGCACGCGCACCAGGGTGTTCACGTGGTTGACCGCGTACTGGGCAAAGCCGCCGTCGGTGGTGAAGCCGTTGGCGCGATGGCCCTTGTCGCGGTCGCCGTAATTCATGCCGTAGTTGAGGCAGGCGGTGTACATGCCCTCGCGGCAGCGCTCGCAGCGCCCGCAGCCGGCGTGAACCTCGACCGCGACCCTTTCGCCGACCGCGAACTCGTCCACGCCCGGGCCCGGCGCCGCCACGGTGCCCATGTACTCGTGCCCGGGAGTGAAGTTCTTGTTGAACGGCGCCCCTCCCCGCACTAGCGCCGGGTCGCCGTGGCCGATCACCTCGAGGTCGGTCCCGCAGACCGCGACCGCATCCACGCGCACCAGCACCTCGGCGACGCCCGGCGCCGGGACCGGCTTGTCCACGAGCTCGAGCTCGCCCGGCCCGCCCAGGACCCACGCCTTCATCGTCAGCGGCACGGGCAGCGCCTTCCGCCTCACGCCCGCGGACGGGGCCGGGCTGTTCCTCCGTCCGGCCGCCTTCGCGAGCTTCGCGCCGCCGCTCACCGCGCCTCCCCCGGCCTGCCCCCGGGCGCGGCGTGTCCGCCTGCCCCCGCGCGCAGCACGCGCGCGGCCTGCTGGATGGCGTCAATCATCTTTGCATAGCCGGTGCACCGGCACAGGTTGCCGGCGATCGCATCGCGGATCTCGTGCCGCGTCGGATCGGGATTCTCGTCGAGCAGGGCTTTCGCCGACAGGATGACGCCGGGTCCGCAGAACCCGCATTGCAGCGCTCCGTTGTCCTCGAAGGCCTGCTGGAGCGGATGCAGCCGGTCGCGCGTGGCGAGTCCCTCGATCGTCAGCACCTCGCGCCCGTCCGCCTGAGCGGCCAGCATCAGGCAGGCGTTGACCGCCTGTCCGTCCACGATCACCGTGCACGCGCCGCAGTCGCCGGCATCGCAGCCGAGCTTGGCGCCCGTCAGGTTGAAGCTTTCGCGCAGCAGCGTGAGCAATGTCGTTTCGGGCGGCACGCTCGCCGTGCGCGATTCGCCGTTGATCCGGATCGTCACCTCGGTCACGTGTGCCCCTCCCCGCCTCCGGTCCCGGCGCGCGCGCAGGCACCGGCCAGCGCGCGACCGGTCAACACCGCGA
>DAIDBG010000363.1 GCA_027310225.1 bacterium
ATCCGCATGGCCACCCGCGTCGGCGGCGCCGGCGGCTACCGGCACTATCTCAAGCATCAGGCGCGCGGCGACCGGGGGATGCCGTGCGCGATCGTGCTCGGCGCGCCGCCCTGCGTCGCGTTCGTCGCGCCGATGAAGCTGCCGGTGGACCTCGACGAGATCGGGGTCGCGGGCGCCGTTGCGGGGGGGCCGATCAACGTCGTGCGCGCCCGCACGGTGGACCTGCTGGTCCCGGCCGAAGCCGAGATCGTGATCGAGGGGCTGATTGACACCGAGTACCTCGAGCCCGAGGGACCGTTCGGAGAATCGCACGGGCATGTCGCGCTCGAGGAATTCAACATGCCGATGCGGGTGACCGCGATCACCCATCGCCGGGACGCGATCGTCGCCTCCTACCTGAGCCAGGTGACGCCGAGCGAGTCGAGCGCGATCAAGCGCGTCTCCTACGAGCCGATGTTCCTCTCGCACCTCAGGAACGCGCTCGGGCTGCGCGGGGTGCAGCGCGTCACGCTGCACGAGCGGATGACGGCGCTCAGGCGCATCGCCGTGATCACGGTGGAGAAGGGTACGCCGCGCACCGAGATCTGGCGCGCGCTCACGGGCGCCGCGAGCTTCAAGGCCGACTGCGGGAAGATCTGCATCGCTGTCAACGAGGACATTGACCCGGACAACTCGGACGCGCTCCTCTGGGCGATCGCCTTCCGCATGGACCCCGCGACCGACCTCCAGGTGCTGCGCTACCGCAGCCCGGGCCACGGCCCCGAGCGGGAGCACGAGGCGGAGCGCGAGGACTCCACGCTGCTCATGGACGCCACCCTGAAGGAAGACCTGCCGCCGCTCGCCCTGCCCAAGCGGGAATACATGGAACGCGCGCGCAAGCTGTGGGAAGAGCTCGGCCTGCCCGGGCTGCGCGCGCAGTCGCCGTGGTTCGGGGCGGCCTCGGGCGGCGGCTGGCTGCCGTACTGGGACGAGGCGGCGCGGCGCGCCGCCGAGGGCCGCTATCTCGAAAACGGCCGCGCGAGCGAGAAGCTCAGGCGCAAGGGCTTGAAACCGGAGACCAGGTTCCGGCCGGAGGAAAGATGACTATGGGCCACCGAGCTTTGTGAGAGGACATGACACGTGCAGCCTCCCGCCCCTCGATCCCTCACCCCCCGAACCCCTCTCCCGGGAACGGGAGAGGGGAGGTTCGTGGTGCAAGGTGTCTGTCACCTGCTTGCGCAAGGCTCAATAACGCACGCTCGTCATCTTTAGCAACGCCGAGACGTCCGGCATGCGCTCGATTTCCATCACCGTGGCGGCGAGCGCATGCGCGCGTTTCGCGCCGATCACCGGGCCCGCGAGGCTCTCGAACTTACCGAGTATTTCCTGCTCGGTCATCGGGTTCTGGACCGACCCCTTCGGATAATCGACTTGGGAAGCGAGTGTACGGCCGCCCGACAGCGTCACCGTCATCCTGCACGAGACGCTGCGCGGCAGCGACGCATCCTCCGAGATCGACGTGATCCCGCACAACCGCTTGACCTTCGGATTCCTGATATTGCGATCGCTGTACTGCTCGAGCAGCGCCTGGCCTTCGAGGAACGCCACGGCGACCGAGAACGGCAGCGACACCTGTGCCTCGTGATAGGTGCGGGGGGCGCGATTCTGGTGGTAGCGGGCCCAATCCGGATGGCGTACCACATGGATGCGCTCGATCGCATCTGCGTCAAAGCCCGCCTGCCCGCGCACCTCCAGCGCGCAGTCGATCGCATTGTGTATGGGGCGCGCGCACGAGTAGGGTTTGAACTCGATCAGGAGATCGTACGGCCCCTTCAGGGCCTCCCCGAGCGCCGCAGGCCGCGTCTCGTCGCTGAACGCCTTCAGGAAACCACGTTCGCCCTCGAAGATGGTGTCCGCGCCGGTAAATCCGAGCCGCGCCATCAGCGCGGCGGTGACGCCGTTGCGCGCCGTCGGCCCGGGATTGAAGCGCTTCTGCATCGAGGGCCCGTACATTTCCATGAGTCCCGAGGCTTGCGCGCCGGCGAGGCCCAGGGCCGACACCAGCTTCTCCCGGGAAAGCCGCAGCACCTTCGCCGCCGCCACGGTCGCGCCGAATACCCCGCAGGCCGGCGTCGTGTGAAAGCCGCGATTGCGCAGCGAGGGGTTCGTCGCCTTACTCGCGCGCTCCATCATTTCGCAGCCCGCGGCGAGCGCCGTCACGAGCTGCTTGCCGTTGGCGCCCGCGTATTCGGCGGCCGCGAGCC